>CAZZPX010000109.1:0-4572 GCA_964655955.1 uncultured Phycisphaerales bacterium
CCTCGTCGATGCGTCCCAGTCCGAGGAGAGCGGACGCGAGACTGTCTTCGGCGAGAAGCGCGTCGCGGCTCTCGTTGCCGAACTCACGGCGGAGCGTCGCCAACGCGCTGTGGAAGAGTGTCTCCGCCTCCGCCGCCCGGCCCTGGTGCAGCATGAGCGTGCCGAGGTCCACCTTGGCGCGGGCGGTGTGCGGATGCTCCTCGCCGAATGACTCCCGCGCCAGGGCGAGCGCCCGCGCCAGGCCGGCCTCCGCCTCGGGATATTGCCCCAGCGCCATGTATGAACTGCCGATCGTGCCGCGAACTATGGCGTCGACGCGTGGGCGCGTCTGCAACTCGACGTCAGCCAACTCCGACGCTGTTTCAAGCAATTCGTAGACGGTGACGTCTCGGCCATCCCGATCGGGATCGATCGTCAGCATGGCGCGCAGGAAGTCGATAACCGCCTGACTGCGCTCGACCTCGCTGCGGGCGACGTCGCGCTGTGTTCGCGCCTCGACGGCCGACCACGTCGCGCCAATGGTCAGCACCACGAGCGCGAGCAATGCGGCGCCTGCGGTGGCGACGAGCGCGCGATTGCGGCGGGCGAACTTGCGCAGCGTGTAGATGGCGCTGGCCGGCCGGGCGCGGATGGGCTCGTCGGCCAGGTAGCGCTGCAGGTCGTCGGCGAGATCGTGCGCCGACTGATAACGTCGCTGCGGATCCTTCTCCAGCGCCGCGTGAACGATCGTCTCCAGGTCGCCGCGCGCCGCGGAAACGAGCGTCGCCAGCCGGCGCGGGCGCTCCTCACCGATCACGCGCACGGCCTCCGACAGCCGCGCCGCCGACACATCATGCGGCAACACGCCCGCGATCAGCTCATAGCAGAGGACGCCGAGCGCATAGACATCTGCGCGCGTGTCCACCTCGTCCGGATCGCCACTCAGTTGCTCGGGGCTCATGTAGGCGAGCGTGCCGACAATCTGGCCCGCGGCGGTCATCACCGTTGCCTTGCCGTCGGTGACCCGCGCCACGCCGAAGTCAAGCACCTTGGCTCGTCCTTCCGGGTTGACGAGGATGTTGCCGGGTTTGAGGTCGCGGTGTATGACGCCCTTCTGGTGGGCATAGTGCACGGCCCGGCAGACGTCGATCATCAGCCGCAGCCTCTGGTAGAGGTCAAGCTCTTCGCGAGCCGCATAGGTCGTCAGGGGCGGTCCCTCGACGAGTTCCATGACGAAATAAGGAGCGCGGCCGGTCGCGGTGGGGATCGTCCCCGCCTCAAAGATCTGCGCGATGCCCGGATGATGCAGGCGACCCAGGACGTGGATCTCGTGCTCGAAGCGCCGCAGCATTGCCGAAGAGGCATGCGCCGCGCGGATCACCTTGACGGCGACATCGCGGCGGGGCTCCTCCTGGCGCGCGGCGTAGACCACGCCCATGCCGCCCTCGCCGATCTTGCGAAGCACGAGGCAGCGTCCGATGCGCTCCGGAAGCGCTTCCTCGCCGGGATCGCCAGCGTCCGCGTTGCCGTCGGAGACGAGTGAGCCCATGTCCCGCCCGAGCGCGGGTGTTTCAAGGAAGTCGTCTGATTCTGCCTGTGCGCGCAGGAGCGAGGCCACCTCCTGGCGGAGCCTCGGACTCTCTGCGCAGGCATCGTCGAGGAAGCGCTCGCGCTCGGCGACCGGCCGCCGCAGCGCCTCGATGAAAAGCTCGCGCGCCTGTTCGTACCACTTTGAACTCATGGCGGCGATTTCGGCTGAAGCTCGCGGCGCAGCCAGGCCTTGGCCATGGTCCAGTCGCCTTCGACCGTGCGGAGCGACACGTCGAGAAGCTCGGCGATCTCCTTCATGCTCAGCCCGCCGAAGAAGCGCAGCTCTACGATCTGCGCCTGGCGTGCGTGCAGTGTGGCGAGTCGATCGAGCGCTTCGTCGAGTTCGAGCAGTTCGACTTCGTTCTTCCGCGCGGGACAGACGTCCGGCTCGAGGCCGACGCGCTCGCGCCCACCGCCGCGCTTGGCGCGTCCGCGCGTGCGGGCGTGATCGACGAGGATGCGCCGGATGGCGACGGCGGCGACGGCGAGAAACTGGGCGCGATTGCGCCACTCCGCATCGCGCTGATCCGCCAGCTTGAGAAACGCCTCGTGTACGAGGGCGGTCGGCTGCAGCGTATGGCCCTGATTCTCCTGCCGCATGTACCGGCGCGCGATGGCGCGCAGCTCGTCATACACGATCGGCATGACTTCCTCCAGCGCGGAGCGATCGCCCGCTCGCGCTCGCGCCAGGATCGTCGTGATCTTGTCCGACTGCTCGATGCCCATGGTGTGACGTCGTCCGCGGGTTGCCGTCTTCATTGTCGGCCCAGCCGTGCGCGCGGTCAAGGGAATCACGCGCAGTTCGCATAGGCATTGGCGACAGCGCGGTCGCCTGAACGAAGTCTCCCGTCAAAAACCCGCAATTGCGCTGCGGAAGCGCCCGCCGTACGTCGCGTTCCTCACCAACGCCGACATCGTGTCGGCTGCCAGTGTTCTTCCTGACTAGGAGAAATTGCAATGAAGCGTACGACTTCTGCAGCGATCGTGCTGGCGGGACTCACCCTGTCCGCGTCGGCACACGGAGACGACCTGATCCATTACCGCGGTAACTGGACGATTCAGCAGGATGCGGTCACACGCGCCACCGACCTTCATCTGAGGATCGACATCGACAACTCGGATGGCGGCGCGCACGTGCACGTCCCGTTCAACCGGGTGTTCGGACCGTTCACTACCTGCGAGTTGGACCAGGATGTGCCGTTGCCGGATTTCCAGGTCAACTGGGATAATCCGACCGCGGATATCGTCTGGGGACAGTGGATCACGATCGGCTTTGACTTCAAGACCGATCGTTCGTTCAGCATCGCCGATGCGTACTGGACGCTGGATGGGGCGCGGATCGCGGACGCGGATCCGCTCCTCTTCACGTTCCAGGCAGTCCCGGCGCCAGGGACGGCGTCGCTCTGTGCGGCGAGCGGGCTGATGTTCATCCGTCGTCGCCGGAGGTGACGCGATGCCTCGAGCCAGAGCACAGATGAGCAGAGCAGAGACCGCAGGGAAGCGCCGCAATCCTGCAGCCGCCGGACGGCGAGAGCTGTTCGGCGAGCCTTTCGCTCCTCTGGGATACGGACTTCGGGGCGCGTGACAGCTTCACGCTCCGTGACGTCGGTCGGAGGTCGCCCGTAACCCGCCGTTTCGCCTACCATCCTCCCGGAGGCGAGGACGGGAGCCCGACCGCGCGGGCGTCGCGCGGAGTGGCTGCGTGCTGAAAGAGACGACGTGTCCTACGAAATCGAGCGAAGCGAAGAGATCGAGCAGAGCGTCCAGCGAATCGCGAAGGAGCAGATCCGCAAGGCGATACGCGACGTCGATGATGTGGATCTTGTCCTGGTGGACACCGTGCACGAGGTTCGCAAACGCTGCAAGAAGATCCGCGGCCTGATTCGCCTGGCGCGGCCGGGATTTGAGGACATCTACAGCACCGAGAACGCCTCGTTTCGTAACAGCGCTCGCGCGCTCTCCGATGTTCGCGACGCCGCTTCTCTCCTGGAATGCCTCGAAGCGCTGCTGGAGCGGTACAAGGCGTCGCTTGACCGAGAGCGATTCGAGCCAATGCACACCGCGCTTGCCGCGCGATTGCGCGACGTCGAGTCTGCTGAGGACGTGCGCGATCACCTGAGCGAAATCCGCAGCGCCATGAAGGCGGCGAAGAAGCGTGTGCGCCACTGGCAACTCGACAGCACGGGCTTCTCCCCAGTTGCAGGCGGCTTCGAGGAGACCTACAGGCGAGCCCGCAGCGCCTTGCGGAAGGCCTACGACACGAGCGGCGAAGGGGACTTCCATGAGTGGCGCAAGCGTGTGAAGTACCATCGCTATCACTGCCGCTTGCTCCGGCCGATGTGGGAGCCGTTACTCGGTGCCCGGCGGGAGGAACTCAAGCGTCTCAGCGACTATCTTGGCGACGATCACGACCTTGCCGTACTGAGGCAGACGCTGCAGGCGGAGCAGGAGCGCTTCGCGGATTTGCCGATGGTGACGGATCTGCTCGCGCTGATCGACGCGCGGCAGGCGGAACTCAAGGCCTGGGCTCGGCCGCTGGGCGAGCGCTTGTTCGCGGAGAAGCCCAAGCAACTGGTCAGTCGGCTCAAAGCGATCCGGCGCGCCTGGCGCAGCGAGGCGACGCTGGACGGCGTGCTCGGCAAGCGAACCGCTGAGGTCTACTCCTGAGAGTCAGCGTGCCACTGCCGCAGACGCCGCGCGCGCTCGGAAGCGCGCGACCTGTCCGTCACCGCGGCGCAGGCGAGCACCGGTCAGCGCGGGGTGAGGCGCGATTGTCAATCGCTTTCTTTCTCTGAGGCGTCGTGTCGATACCGCCTCGCTTCCTCCGGACGTCCCCACGCGTCATAGAGTTCGGCAAGGTACGAAGCCACTCGCCGTGCCGCCTCGGTCTCGAGCCCGAGCGAGCGGCGATGGATGTCGTAAGCCGCGAGCAGTTCCCCCTCCGCATCCGGAAAGCGCCGCTGCGCCAGCAGGGCTCGGCCGAGACCGCCGCGGAAGATGCCG
>CAZZPX010000109.1:4582-8754 GCA_964655955.1 uncultured Phycisphaerales bacterium
CACATAGTGATCCGCAGGCAGGGCGGAGCCGCCGCTGTCGATGATCTCGCGAAAGATCCGTTCCGCTTCTACATCCCGGCCAAGATCGACGAGCAGGTGGCCGCGGTTGTTGAGTGTGGAGAGCGTCTGCGGATGCGCCGCGCCGAGTGCGCTTCGCCTGGCCTCCGCGACCCGCGCCAGCAAGTCAGCCGCGCCCGCGCGGTCTCCCGACTTCTCCAGAACTGCTGCGAGGTTGTGCATGACCTGGAGCGTGCGATGATCCGTCTCGCCATACACGGCGATCAGGGCCTGGAGGGCATCGCGGAGCAACGGCTCGGCTTCTGCAGCCCGATCCGTCTCGATGAGCACGAGAGCCAGATTGTTGAGCGCGCGCAGAGCATCATCAGCCGTTGGGCCTCGCAGCCGCACCAGTGCGGCGTGGGCGCCGCGAAGCAGCGCTTCCGCCTCGTCGCGACGATCTCGCTCATCCAGGACGCTCCCCAGGTTGAGGATGTGATTGAGCGTCAAGGGGTGTTCGTCTCCCAGCACGTGCCGCATGTCGCCCAGCACCGCCTCGAGGAGATTCTGCGCCTCCGGCAGCCGACCAAGGTTCTGCAGAATCGTCGCCAGGTCTGCACGAGCGGCGAGCGTGTGCGGATGATCATCTCCGAGTTCCTTGGCGCGAGCCTCCACGATGCGCGCCGCCTGCTCGTGCGCAGCCTCGTACTCGCCCATGTCGAGCAACAGGACCGCGAAATCGCTGCGCGTCGCGGCGGTCTCCGGGTGCTCAGGCCCGAGCAACGATTCTTGCTGCTGCAATGTCCCCTCGTAGAGGGTGCGGGCAGCATCAAGCTCCCCGCGCCAGTGCAGCAGCAGGGCACGGGCTCCGTCGAGGCCGAGCAGGGCGGCGGGGTCGGCGGCCCGCAAGTCGGTCTGGTCGTTGGCCTGTTCGATCAGGGCGTCCGCTTCGTCGAAACGCTCGGCCTGGATGAGGGCATGCGCCAGCTCGCGAAGACTCCATAGTGTCTCCGTTTCCGCCAGGCCCGCCCGAGATCGCCGCAACTCGAACGCGCGGCGCAAGTGCGAGACCGACTCAGCGTACATGCCCAGTGCAGCGTAAGTGCGACCGATTGTCTCGCGCAGCGGCGCTTCCAGGCGCGGGTTCTCGGCGAAGCGCATTCCGAGATCGCGGGCAGCGGCGTCGAGCATTTCGCGCACGGTGATCTCCTCGCCGCGGGCGACCGCCGGATCGACGGACGCCAGCATGTCCTGGAGAAAGCCGTTGATCGTTTCGAACTGCGCGTTCGCCAACTGCGCGGCGTCTCGTTCGTCGACAGTCTGTCGCCAGAACGAGATGGAGATGGCGGTGGTGAGGGCGGCTGCGAGGAGCACGACTGTCGACACTGCCGCAGCCAGGCGATACCGCCGCAATCGCTTGCGCATCGCGTACCAGGCGCTGTCGCCCTTGGCGCGAATGGGAAGGCCCGTGAGATAGCGATCGATGTCCTCGGCCAGTTCGCCCGCTGATTGGTAGCGGCGCTGCGGCTCCTTGGCGAGGCAGCGATGCACGATCGTCGCAACCTCGTCGTCAACGCAGGGGTTCAGGCCGCTGATGGGGATCGGATCGTCCTCCGCGATGCGTCGCAGCGTGCTGTGAACACCGGCACCGCGCTCGTACGGAAGTCGCCCGCTCAGACACTCGTAGAGCAGCACGCCCAGGCTGTACACGTCGCTGCGGATGTCCGCATCCGCGGACTCCGCCAGCGCCTGCTCCGGGCTGGCGTACAGCACCGTTCCCAGGAACTGGCCTGACTCCGTCACGGACAGACTCGCCTGCTGCCTCGCTGCGTCGACTTCCTTCGCGAGGCCGAAATCGAGCAACTGCGGGCGGCCCTGCTCGTCAATGCGAACGTTGCCAGGCTTGAGATCGCGATGAATCACGCCGTGCTGGTGGGCATGGTTGACGGCGGCGGCGATGTCGCGAAAGAGCGAGAGAAGACGGCGAACGGCTCGCGGCGCGTCCTCGGCTTGCCGCACCGACGCCGCATACTCATCAAGGCGCCTGCCCTTGACGAACTCCATCACGCAATAGAGCCTGCCGTTGGCCGTTTCGCCGCTGTCATACACGCGCACGATGTTGGGATGGCGGAGCGACGCCGCCAGGTCAATCTCGCGCTGGAAGCGTGTGCGGCCGGCAGGCGAGGCGCCCGCACCATCGAGCAGCACCTTGAGCGCGACGATGCGGCGCGTCGACTCCTGACGTGCTCGAAAGACCACGCCTTGCCCGCCACGTGCGATCTCGAGCAGGTGCGTATACCCGGCAATGTGCGGCACATCGGCCGGCGCGGGAGCGCTGCTGCGAATCTCGCTGACGAGCAGCGCCGGATCCTCGAACCAACTCATCTCGCCGGTCATCACGTCTCCCCGTCAGCCTTCCTCATCGACATTCTCGGCGATCGTCTCGGAGAGGCGCCGCATGATGCGGCTTTTCGCCTGGTACACCTGCTCGCGCGACAGGTCCAGCGCCTCCGCAGTCTCCTGCGCGCCGCGGCCGCCCGCGACGTAGAGATCGAACGCCTGCCAGTCGTGTTCTGGAAACTCAGGTTCGATGGCGCGGCGGGCGAGGCGCAGGTGATACTGTCGCCACTCGCTCTCCCAGATCTGCTCGATCTCGTCGGCGCCGGCGTCGAGTTCGTCGGCGATGGGAGGTGCTTCGCCGCGCGCCTGGAGCCGGCGCTTGCGCTGCACCGCATTGGCGACGACGGTCTTGAGATACGAACGGAAGAGCCCCTTGTGCGGATCATATTCGAAGCCGGGCATCGCGGAGCAGAGTGAGGAGAGCACATCCTGAAGCACGTCATCGCAGTCCGCCTCCTGCAGCCCGCGCCTGCGGGCGAAGCGCCTGATGAGTTCGCCGTAGCGCTCGCAGAACTCGGTCCATGCGTCGCCATCATGCGGGGCGGCGAGCCGTCGCAGCAGCGTAATGTGCGTCGTGTGCGTATACACCGCACCGCACAGTGTACCGGAGCGGCTCGCGAATCTGACAGGGAAATCACTCCGGTGCCTCCCGAATGCCGGGCGGCGCGGCGGGACGAGGCGACCGTGACGCCGCCGCCTCGGTTGGCGGCGGCGCCTGGCCGCGGCTTACTGGAAGCACTCAACAGCCGGCCCCGTAGCTGGCGAGGAGCGAGCCGAGGTCGGCCTGATCCGTGTCGCCGTCTCCGTCAACATCGCCATCATCGCCCGAGCCAAATGCGCTAAGCAGCACTCCCAGGTCCTGCTGGTCCACGCAGCCGTCCGTGTTCAGATCGCCCGGAGGTGAGTCGTTTAGGAAGGTGATGATCACGCGATCAGCTTCGTACGTGATGTCGACCACAGCGTCGCCGCCCTGTCCGTCGAACGCACCGGCGACCGACGACGCGCCGTCGATGATCGTGAACGTGTCGCCGACCTGCGGCAGGTAGCCATCGAGCAGGCGCACCTCCAGCGTGCCGCCGAGCAGTACGTGGCCGGCGACGAGAAGTTGATCATGTTCGCTGCCTGGGAGGAGGCCTGCCAGTTCTACCGCCAATACGCCGTCCGCCTGCTGCTCGAAGTCGCCGCTGAGCGTAAGCGTGCCAGGCGAAGCGCCAGGCGCGACTTTGGCGGCCGCGTTGATGAGGGTTGGCGTGTCGATCGAGCCCGCGCCGCGCAGCGCGCCGCCGTCGAGGCGGATGAACTCGTCGACGCTCAGTTGACCATCGACGACTGTCTCGCCATCAGCTTGGACGTATTCCGGGCCGCTGCCGCCCGCGCGAAGGAACTGGCTTCCAGCCTCGATGAGCACGGATCCGTGGTTGGTGAAGGAGTTGTTGGTGAAGTCGTAGTCCCGGATGTAGATGCCCGACTCGTCGAGCGCCTGCATGACGCCGTGGTTCGCGACGGGGTGCGCGCCGTGCGCCGCCACGGTGATCCATTCGCCGGCGTCAGAGAGGACCCTGCCGAGGTTGGTGAATCCCAGGTCGAAGGCGCCGATTTGCCCTTTGCCTCGAATCGTATGATCGGGACCGTTGGTGAGCGTCCACTGTTTCGCGAACTCCGACTCGAAGAGGTGAGAGGGCCAGGAAGATTTCTGCATGACGAGTTCGCCGCCGCCGCCGAGATGAATGTCGCTGCGCAACATGATCGTGCAGGCGGTGCTCTCGTCCATGAGC
>CAZZPX010000110.1:0-8620 GCA_964655955.1 uncultured Phycisphaerales bacterium
CACATGGTCATTCACAAGGGGCGGCGCTACAAGTCGTACCGCGGCATGGGCTCCGCCGGCGCGATGATGGCGGGCTCCGCCGATCGTTATGGGCAGGCGGACAACGAGCCGACCAAGTTCGTGCCCGAGGGCGTCGAGGGGCGCGTCCCCTACCGCGGCCCGCTGTCGGACTTCGTCTACCAACTCACAGGCGGCGTGCGTGCGGCCCTCGGTTACTGCGGCTGCGCCAACATCGACGAGCTGCGCGACAAGGGCAGGTTCGTGCGGATCACCTCCGCGTCGATGATCGAGAGTCACCCGCACGACATCATGATCACGCGCGAGAGTCCGAACTACACCCCCGCGGGCGCGACGATCGAGGCGTAACTGGTCCCGCCGCTGCGAACGACACGATCAGGACAGAGATTCGCCCGCTGACATTCACGCAAAGCGGTTGACTTTCGGGCGCGAGCCGCGTCGTCCTCGACCGCGGTGCGTCTTGATGAAAGCCGCAGGCGCGCGCCGGACCGCTCGCGAGGACGCGGCGGCTCGCCACGGCAGGCGACGAGCGCCATTCGCTATATTCGGCTGCATCTCACCCGTGCGCGACAGCCCAACTGAAATCGGGGAAGCTGTCGTAGGCGCGGCGATCCTCGTCAGGACTCGCGGGATCGTAGGCGTGCGTCACGAAATAGAGCAGCCCCGCGCTCTGCGGCCCGGCGACGGTCGCACCGTGCCAGAGCGTTGGCGGGATGATCACCACGCCCGGCCGCTTCTCACCGGTGATGAATCGCCACATCGCGCCGTCCTCTTCGCGCACCACGCCGACCACGAGATGGCCGGTCAGGACGCACCAGAAATCGGTCTGCTGCTGATGCCGATGCCAGGCCTTGATCGCGCCGGGATACTGCGTGCTGAAGTTGACCTGCCCCTGGGGCGAGAGCACGCCGGTCAGCATGTTCATCAGCGACCAGCCGCGATCGTCGGTGTAGGGGTTGACGGGGACGAAGCGCGGCTCGTTCGCGGCGAGCGCTTCTTCATGGGCTGCGGCGTAACCGTCCTTGCTCGTGGGAATGGCGCTGGGCCTGGGCATCCGTGCTTCCTTTCGCCTCGCGTCGCGCGGCGCTTCAGCCGCCGAGCGACACCATGCTGCGTTGCAGTTCGTGATACAGTTCGCGCGTCTCCTCATCGAGATCATCGACACCGTTGCGCATTACGGTGATCAAGTCTCGCACTTCGCTCATCGCCTGTCGCGCTTCGGCGGCCTGTTTCAGCTCCATGTGCGCCTGGCAGACGCGCAGCTTGGGGTATATGTCCGAACGCTGGTCCCGCGCCAGCGAACGCCAGACCTCGAGCGCGTCGCGCCAGCGGCGAGCGTCGACGAGCAGCACGCCGTAGGAGCGGCGCAGGGCGAAGTTCGCCGGATGCCGCGCCAGGCCGTCCTCGAGCAGGCGCAGCGCTTCGCTGACGCGATTGAGATCCGTCCCCAGCGTCCAGGCGAGGTTGTTGATGGCGACGGGATCGCCGGGCGAGCGCTGCAGCGCCTCCTCGTAAAGCTTTACTGTGCGGTCGTAATCCCCGCGCTCGCGCGCCGCCGCTGCCTCGAGCAGCAGCCCGCGCGCCAGGCCGGGATTCAGCTCCTTGTCGCGCGCGATCGCGCGCGCGAAGAGTTCGCTGTCACGTTCGCTCGCCGGCTGGCTCAAGAGCACGCGGCCCAACACGAAGTACAGTTGCGGCGACTCGGGCTGTTCCTGCAGGCGCGCCTGCAGGTATTCGATCGCCGCGCTCGGCCCCTGCGTGCGCAACAGATAGACCGCCCAGCGCTCGTGCAGCGCGTCGTCGCGCTCGGCGACGGGCGTCTCCTCGAGCATGCGTCCCACGCCCGCCTGATCGCCGGTGCGCTCGAGCAGGCTCAGCGCCCGCAGACGCCATTCCGTGGCGCGGGGATCATCCGGGTCGCTGCGCAGCATGTTCTTGAGCTGTACGATCGCCGGCTGGTAGTTCTGCTGCGCTTCGTAGACGTCGATCTGGAGCAGCTTGGCGGGGACTTCTCCCTGCGGCAGAGAGGCGAGGTAGGCGGCCTTGATGCGCGCCTGGTCGAGTTGACCGAGGCGGATGTAGAGCTGCCCGATCTGCTCGTTGAGGCCGATGTCATCGGGGAACTTGCGCAGGCCCGCGTCAAGCGTCGCCGCGGCCTGCTGCATCGCGCCGCGATCGAGCTGCACCTGCGCGAGATCGAGGAACGCCGCGGCGCCGGCCCCGTCGAGCCTGGTCATTTCGGTCAGGATGGGGACGGCTTCGTCGATCCAGCCGCTCGGACGCGTCAGGTTGAGTTGCAGCCAGCGCAGCGCCAGCACGTCGATGCGCGGCGCGCCGGCCTGTTCCGCCAGCGCCAGCTTCTCAGGCACGCGCCGGTGCGGGTCGCCGGTCTGCAGCAGCAGTTCCGCCGCCTCCAGCGCCGCAGTCGCCGCCATCTCCGCGTCACGCGGGATTCGATCGTACTGCGCGATCGCTTCCTCGCTGCGGCCGCGGCTCGCCAACTCGCGCGCTCGAGAGAGCATGATCGCGGCGGAGCCTGTCGCCTCGATTCCCTCCGCGAGGACGTCGAGCACGCCCTGGGCGTCACCCTGCTTGGCGAGGATGTCGGAGCGCAGCAGGTACGGCGCCTCCACACGGTCCGTTTCCTGCGCGAACGTCTCCACCGTGCGCTGCGCCAGATCGACCTCGTCGAGTTCGAGCGCCAGTTGCACGAGCGTGACCGCCGCATCGAGGAAGTCCGGTGCCAGTTGCAGCGCCTGCTGCGCTTCGTCGAGGCCCTGGCGAAGCTGCCCATCCCCCTGGAGCAGTCGCGCCAGCAGCACGCGCAGACGCGGATTCGCCGGATCGCTGCTCACCAGCATGCGGGCGTCCTCGATCGCCGAAGACGTCCTGCCCGAGCGCAGGTTCCAACTGAGGCGATCCTGTACGAGCATGAGCGGCTGGGGCCCGCCCAGGTCGCTCAACTGGTCGATCAGGGCACCGGCCTCTTCATGTCGACCCGCCCGACCGTAGAGATCCACGAGCAGCAGTTTCGTGAGCTGTTGATCTGGCTGCACGCGCAGCGCCTGCTGCGCCGCCTCGATCGCCGCGTCAACCCGGCCCAACTGGCGCTGGGTCAGCGCCAGCAGGTGCAGCGCCTTTTCATTCTGCGGCTGCGCCTGCAGCACCTCCTGCAGCAGCGCCAGCGCCTCTTCGGGGTCGGCATGCTGCGGATCCAGCAGATGGGCGCGGCTCTGTTCAATGCGCCACACCGCGCCCGGCGAATCGGCGCCTTGCGCCTCCTCAGCGCGGCGGATCTCGCCGATGAGCTGGTCGCGCAGCTCGGTGCGCCGCTGCACTTCGTTCATCCCCAGCATGGCGACGCGCAGCTCGAGGTTCTGCGGGTCGGTGCTCGCCGCCTCGACGAGCACTTCGATGGCCCGATCGACCCGGCCCGCGCGCTGCAGCATCGATGCGGCAAGACGCTGCAGGCTGAGGCGATCTTCGATCTGGAACTCCTCGAGGCCGCGCGTCAGCAGCGACACGGCCCGATCCAGATCGCCGCCCACCTCATACGTGCGCGCCAGGAGCACGCGGTAGAGCGGCCGCTTCGACACCTCGGCGGGAGCCGCCTCGAGCACCTTCAGGGCGAGTTCGACGTCGTTGTCCTGCAGATGCAGACGAACCAACTCGGCGTAGAGTTCCAGAGCCGCGGGACGATCCGCAATCGCCTCCTGCAGGTCATAGCGCGCCTGTTCGCGCCGGCCTGCAAGCTGTTCGATGCGCGACTTGAGCAGGCGGACGCGGACATCGTCGCCCGCCACCTGCAGCAGCCGCTCGTGCAGCCGCCCGAGTTCCTGCAAGTGCAGCGCCATGCCCTGTCCGGAGAGGAGCAGTCCCATCAAGCCGTCCGCCTTGAGGAAGAGCAGATCAGCGTCCGCGGGGAACTCGGCGATGAGGCTGTCGGCCGCGCGCAGAACCTCCCGATGCATGCCGTTCGCCGACAACACCTCCAGGCGCAGACGCCCCAGCACGAGAGGATCGAACTGGCCCTCCGGCACCTGCATGATGCGCGCCCAGGCGCGTTGCGGCTGGCCCAACTGCATGTAGGCCTGGGCCAGGAAGAACTGCGCCATGGGCGAGATCACCGGATCGGAGATCGTCTCGAAGATCCCCACTGCCTGGTTGGGTTTGCCCAGCGCCAGGCTGAGGCGAGCCTGCAGGTAGCGGCCGAGCGCCACCGGCGCCTCCGAGCCGCTCAGCTCATCGATGAGTTTCCGCACGCGCTGCGTCTCGCCGGCGGAGAGCAGTGTCTCTGCCATGTAGAACTTGAGCAGCGTGGCCTGACGCGGACAATTCGCGAGCGCCTCGTTGAGGATGCGCTCCGCATCACCGTAGCGCCCACGATCGGAATACGTCTGGGCCAGCAGCGCATAAGTCTCGTGCGACGTCGGATCGTTATCCAGGGCGATGTTCAGCCAGCGCACCGCCTGGTCAAATTCGCCGACGCGGCGATAGAAACGTCCGGCCGCGGTCGCCACTTCCGCCGACTGCGGCAGAAGATCCAGCGCCTGCTCGTAATCGGCGCGGGCCAGCGCAAGACTCGCCTCGTCGCCGGATCGCTCCCAGAGTCGCGCGCGGGTCAGATACAGCCTCGGATTGGCCTGGCCGTGCGCCTCGACGGTCTCGCCGACGTACTCTTCGAGTTGCTGCAGCGTTTCGCCGCGCTGCGTCAGGGGTTGATCCGTCGCCCGCCGGGTGAGCAGCGTCACCAGCAACTCCAGGCTGGCCTCGTCCGTCGGATAGAGCGAGCGCAGGCGCATGAGCAGTTCTTCGGCGTCGGCGCTGCGATCTTCGTGCATGGCGACGCGGGCCTGGACCATGAGCGCCGCCTTGCTCGAAGCGTTCTGGGCGAGCACCTGCTGCGCCATCTCCGACGCCTCGAGCCACAGGTCGAACTTCAGGAAGAGGTCGAGCCCCTCGCGCGCCACCTGCTCGTCCGCGGGATCGAGCGTGATGGCGCGGCGGTACTGTGCGAGTTGGCCGAGTTGCTGCTGCGGTGTGGGCGCCGGCAGGTGCCCGACGCTGCGCGCGAAGGCGACGACCGCCTCGAGATCGTTGGGCGTGGACTGAAGCACGTGCCCGAGGTGGAACAGCGCCTCCTCGTACTCGGCCTGGGCGTACAGCCGGAACGCCGCCTCACGGTGATCCACCTCCAGGCGCGACTCCTGCAGCGAGTGCAGGAGATACAACCCGCCGAGGGCGAGCACGATGACGGCGAGGAAGCCGCCCATGAACCAGAAGTTCCATCTGCGAACGATTTGCGCGTGGTTGTCGTCGTGCATGGCTCTAGTCGGTCTGCATCCGCCTCCTGCGAGCGTCGGGAGGAGTCCACAGGCCCAGGCATACCAAGACCGTGAGAAAGAGAATCTTCACGTCGAGCTTGAAGCTTCTCCGACGAACGTACTCCATATCGTAATGAATCCACTCCTGGAAGTCGTCAGCCCCGCGCACCTTGCTGCGATAGACCTGCCACAGGCCCGTAATGCCCGGCCGTACCGACAACCGCGCGTGGCGCCACGCCGGGCACAACTGGTTCTCATCGTGCGGGCTGGGCCGCGGGCCAACCAGCGACATGTGACCCGCGAGGATGTTCAGCGCCTGCGGCAACTCGTCCAGGTTCGTCTTGCGCAGGAAGCGACCGACCGGCGTGATGCGCGGGTCGCGGCTGATCTTGAATTGCGGTCCGTCCAGTTCGTTGGCCTCGGCAAGCTGCTTTCTCAACTCGTCGGCGTTGACCACCATCGTGCGGAACTTGATGCAGGGGAAGGGCCTGCCGCCGCGCGTCTGACGCAGGTGCGTGTAGAAGAGCGGCCCGCGATCGCCGTTGAGCCGATTCGCCAGCCACACCACGGGAACCAGCACGAGAAGCATGGCCAGCATGACCAGGGCCCCGATGAGATCCCTCGTCCGCCGCAGCCCCGGCGAGCCCACGCGAAACCACCACGACTCGTCGCGCACGTGCTGGCGCGGCTGCGAGTCGTCCAGCGCGCGCTCCGGCTCGTCGCTGAAGCTCATGAGGGCGTCGGCGTCCGCCTCGTCGCTGGCGCGATGCACCGCTTCGTCCGGCACGAACTCGCCGTCGTCAATCAGCAGCGGACCGATGAGCACCGCGGCGGCCCCGATCGACGCCTCCTGGCCGACGATCGCCTCCCCCACGAAGCGCGCCGTCGGGTGAATGCGCGCCGTCGGGTGCGCCCAGCCGAACGACGTCGGCTCAAGCCCCGCGCCTTCCGCCGCCAATGCCAGCGTGTCGGGCTGGTGACGCAGCAGGCTGAGCAGCCGACCCTTCAGCCGCCAGGGCGTGCCAGAACTGAGATCGCGAGCGGCAGCCTCAGTCTCGGCCCAGGCAATGCGCGCCTGCCGCAGGGCCTGCGCGGCGCTGCTGAGCGACGTCACCGCCTGCGAGACGCGCTCGGCCGCCTCCGCACTGACGAGCACCGCCAGCACATCGGCGCGAGCCGCGGCCTCCTCGCCGTCGAGACTCGCCAGGCGCACCTGGTTCACGGCGCTGGCGTAGGTGCGTCGCACGCCCGTGATGTCCCCGTCCTCGTCGAGCACGAGTTGTTCGCGATAGCGTGCGGACTCGCAGCGATAGATGAGCACCGCCTGGCGCTCGCCGCGCTCCAGCAGTTGCAGCGCCTCCTCCTCGATGCGGAAGCAGACATCCGGTCGCTCGATGAGCACGACAGGAAGCGCGCCGAATCTTGCCCGTGCTGGGGGCGCGTCAACGAGGAGCAGATGCCCGCCGCACGCCGCCCACTGCGCCTGCAGATACCCGGCGCGGGTGATGCCGCAGCACGCCAGTTCGGCGTCGGCGTCGGAATCCTGGCGGGGCAGCACCAGAAAACGGGCCGATGCCTTGGTGGTCAGGCTGCCGGGCGCAGCCCGTCCGGACTCTCCTGTCGCCACAACCATGCACGTCCTCAGTGCTGTTCATCCGCCGTCGGCTTCCCTGCCGCCGGCTCCATCACCTCACCCTGTACCGCAATGCGCTCGGCGGCTGTCTCGTCCTCAGCGATCAGCGGCACATCGTCGCCGCCGCGACCGCGATAGGCGTCGCGGTAGGAGTAGTATCCGCGCGCCTTCTTGCCGCCCGTATGGCGGATCTTCACGCCGTTGAGCACCACCCCGAGTGTCTGCACCGGCGTCGCTTCGAGGATCTGCAGCGTTTCAGCCAGTTCGCGGCGGTCCGCGTGGTCCGCCCGCACCACCAGCAGAGCCGAGTCACAGACGCCCGCCAGCACCCGCCCGTCCGACACGGGCAGAAGCGGCGAGGTGTCGAAGATCACCAGGTCGTACTTCTGGCTCCACGTCTCCACGGCTCGCTTGACGGAGCGGCGGGAAAGCAGTTCGCTCGGCTTGGAGACGGCCGTCCCCGCGGTCAGCACGTCCAGCCCCGGCGCCACCGGCACGACCACGTCCTCGAGCTTGGCCTTGCCTTGCAGCACATCGCTGACGCCGAGATTCAGCGGCAAATCGAGGACGCGATGAATGTCAGGCTTGCGCAAGTCGCCGTCCACAAGCAGCACCTTCCGCCCCGCCTGGGCGATGAGGGCGGCGAGGTTCACCGAGACGGTGGTCTTGCCGCTGCCCGGCGAGGCGCTGGCGATCATCAGCGCCTCTTTCTCCTTGAACGCCGCCATGTGCAGCAGGCGGGTGCGGATCATGCGGAATTCTTCGCTGAGCTGTTCGCCGACATGGTCGATGCCGGTGCGCTTCGCCAGGTCCTGCAGGCGCGGCAGGACGCCGATCACGTCGATCGGGCCCAGCGCCTGCAGGTCGCTGACGCGCTTGAGGCGGGTGTCGAAGCCGGCGATGAGCACGGCGATGAGCGACCCGACGAAGAGGCTGCCGCCGACAGCGACCAGGCGCAGCTTGTTGAGCTTGTCGGGGACGGGGGCGGTGGGCTCGGTGACGATGCCGTCCCACTTGTAGCGTTCGGCGAAGCGGCCGCCCTGGTTCAGGTTAATCTCGTTGAGCTTGGCCTCGACGTCGCCGTAGCGATCCCGGTAGCGGGCCAGCTCCTCCTCGAGCTGGTCGACCGTGTGCTGCTTCTCGCTGACCTCCTGCAACTCCTTGCGCTTCGACTCGAGCAGGCCGAGTTGCGCCTTCTCGGAGATGTTCGCCTGCTCGATGATGTCCTCGAGTTCGCGGCGTTCATTGCTGGCGAGCATCTCGGCATACTGGGCGGTGAGGTCCCTGCGCAGCGTCGCTTCACGCTGCTCGATCGCACCCTTCAGCCGATCCACTTCGCGCTGCAGACGATTGAGCGTGGTATCGTCGCCCGTCGCCCGCTGCATCTCCGTGAGGCTGGCATAGCGCGCGCCGTATTCGTTCTCCGTCTCGGCAAGCTGATCGCGCATGCGGAGGAGCGTCGGATCCTGCTGCAGGGCGCTGTTGACGATGCCCTGCACTTCTCGCGCCTGCTCGGGGCCGAGCACCTCGGATCCCTTCGTCGTTGCGTCCGCCTGGGCGGCGTCGGCGGCATCGGACGCCTGCTCACCCTCCCGCTCCTGCGCGTCCATCTTCTCGAGTCGGCTGCGGGCCATGTCGCGGCGGA
>CAZZPX010000111.1:0-3626 GCA_964655955.1 uncultured Phycisphaerales bacterium
TGCCATCAGATTTACAGTCTGACCCGTTTGGCCACTTCGGTACACGCCCGTCGCTTACGCGGGTCGGGAAGCGTAAATCAGGTTCGGCTCGCGGTCAATGCCTCATCAGCGAATCCCGGTCAAAACGCTCACAGACGTCGAGCCTCCACCGCGGCTGGGGACGCCGCGGCTCGTCCAGCGACTGCCCGATCAGGCTCGCGCCAGCCGTCCTTCGCGGGCGATGGTCGCAGTCGAACCGCACTCCGGACACCGCCGCGAGGGGATGCCCACCAGCGAGTAGCCGCAGTGGAAGCACTGCCTGCCGCGGCGGATGGTGCGGCGGAGGCGTCGCTCCAGCAACCGGCCCATCCGCCGGGCGTACCAGATGCTCAGCCCCAGCAGAGGGAGAAAGAGCACCATCCAGGGCGACAGCGCCCAGATCCACCGACCGCGTGCCTGCTGGTGCAGGTAGGGAAACACGGCCAGCAGGAGGACGATCGAGAGCACGATCAGGGCGGTCGGCACCCAGACGATCTGGCGCAGCAGCTTGAGGTGGCGGCGGGGCTCGTCATGCCAGAGGCTGGACTGACGGTCGCCCGAATCGAGCCACGGCGCCAGGCCGAAGGTCCACGCCAGGTTGACCGTCCACAGTCCGATACCCAGGTACCAGATCGGCTTGTGCCAGAAGAAGGTCTCGCGGAGCCAGGCACCGACGAGCGGCTCAGTGAGGGCGAGGCAGGCAAGCTGGAGCAGGGCGGCGATCAGCCAATACCACCTGCGAAAGATGCGAAGCGCGCCGTTCATGCCGCTGGACCATTCGCAGCGGCGTCGGCAGCGGTTCGCGGTGGAGGCGCGTGGTTCTCGGGCGTTTCCCTGCGCCAGACGGTCCGGTAGGGCGCAGGTTGGGCGGGCGGCGGTCAAGTGGCCCGGGGCCCGCGCCGATGAGCCAGACACGGAATTGCCTTGCGCTTGCAAACGCCCGAGAAGTTGCGCTGGAGGCCGCAGTGGACATCGCCACACTCATCGGAACCGTCGCCGGGTTGGCGCTGATCATGCTGGCGATCGTGCTGGGCGGCTCGCCCGCCGCCTACATCGACCTGGTGTCGATCGTCATCGTGATCGGCGGTTCGACGGCGGCGACGCTGACGGCGTTTCCCCTCAAGAGCATCCTGGGGCTGCCCCGCATCGTGCTCAAGACCATCTTCGTCCCCAACTCCAGCCCCACCACCCTCATCACCGAATTGGTCAGCTACGCCGAGGTCGCCCGCCGCGATGGCATCCTCAGCCTCGAGAACCACACCGAGGAGATGAGCGACGACTTCATCATCCAGGGCATCCGCATGGCGGTGGACGGCACCGACCCGGAACTGATCAAGCAGATCATGGAGACGGAACTGGACAACGTCATGGAGCGGCATCGCCAGGGCAAGGCGGTCCTGGACGCGATGGGCCGCTACTGCCCGGCGTTCGGCATGATCGGCACGCTCGTGGGCCTCGTCGCCATGCTCGCCAACATGGACGACCCGTCCAAGATCGGCGCGGGCATGGCGGCGGCGCTGCTGACCACGCTCTACGGCGCGGTGCTCTCCAACGTGCTCTTCTTGCCCCTCGCCGACAAGCTGGCGCTGTATGACGCCAAGGAGTCGCTGCTCAAGTCCATCATTCTCGAGGGCGTGATGAGCATTCAGTCGGGCGACAACCCGCGCGTGGTCGAGCAGAAGCTCAAGACTTATCTCGCGCCCAGTGATCGCAACCTGGAGAGTGACGAGGAGGCGGAAGCCGCCTGAGTCGTCCCGAGGTGAAGGAGTCCCCGAGCGCATGGCGCGCAAGAAGAAGCGAAATGACAGCGGCTCGATCCCCGAGTGGGTCGTGACTTACGGCGACATGATGTCGCTGCTGCTGTGCTTTTTCATTCTCCTCGCCGCCTTCTCGGAGCTGAAGAAGGAAGAGGAGTATCGCCGCGTCATGGATGCGATCCACGAAGCATTCGGCTACGTGGGCGGCGACGGACACCTGGTGATCGACGATCCGCCGATGCGCTCCGTGGTCGAGGAACTCGAGAAGGTGGCGCTGGAGTCGATGGAGACGACCAAGATCTCCCAGTCCGAAGAGGAGGGGATGGAGGGGCGCGACGTCACCGTGCGCAAGATTCAGGAAGGGCTGATGTTCACCATTGGCGGGCACCTCACCTTCGAGCCGGAGTCGGCGGAACTCATGGAAGGCGCCAAGGATCCGCTGCGACAGGTGGCGGAGATGCTGCGCGGGCGGACCAACAAGATCATCGTTCGCGGACACGCCGCCTTGAAGCAGTTCAGTCCGGGGTGCGATTTCGCGGACCTCGATGAGCTGTCCTACGAGCGGGCCAAGACGGTGCACGACTTCCTGGCGACGCAGTGTCAGCTCGACCCGCGGGCCCTGTCGATCGAGGCGCGCGGGGCGAAGGAGCCGCTCGCGCCGCGGCGGCACACGGATGCCGGCCAGGCGGTGAATCGGCGCGTGGAGATCATCCTGACGGAAGTGCTCCTCGAGGAGTTGCTTAAGGATCCGAACTACAGCGACGTCAATGTTGCGCGCGGGGAGGCAGGACCATGACGGAGGTAACCAGCCATGCCTGAGAAGACGGAAATGCCAGCGCCGCAGAAGGGCGGTCGCAAGACGCTCCTGCTGGTCGCGGGACTGCTGCTGGCGGAGGCGGGAGGCATCTTCGCCGTGATGAAGTTCATGGGCGGCCCCAGCCCGGTGCAGGGCGTCGAGGTGGACCTGCGCGCCGAGGCGGAGCAGAACCGCCTCATCGAGATGCCGGTCATCCAGGAGAAGCTGCCCAACCAGAGCACCGGCAGGATCTGGCTGTACGACACCGAGGTGTTCATCAGCATCAAGGCCCGGCACCAGGCAAGCGTGGAGAAGATCCTGACGGAGCGTTCGGCGGAGATCCGCGCCGGGATCCGCGCCATCTGGGCGAAGGCGAACCACGAGGACTTCAAGGAACCGCAGCTCCAGAAGCTCACCAGCCAGACGGCGGAGTACCTGAATCGGCTGGTTCCCGCCGACGAAGAGGGCCAGCCGCGCATCGAGAAGGTTCTGATTTCACGGTGCAACGGTTTTCGCGCAGATTTTTGACCCGGGAGCGCAAAACCGGCCCGATCCGCTCGTGCGAAAGAGACCTGACGCCCGATAAAGAGAAGTGATCTTGGAGGATCGAGGCTAGGATGGCCGAACAGAACCCCGACCAAGTGGACCCGCAGGCCGAGCAGGAGCACGCAGGCGGGCCGGACGACGCGGCTGACGCGCACGGCGTTGAGGCCGAAGGTGCCGCGCCGCAGCCGGGCAAAGGCGCAAATTCTGCCGATGCGGATCGGGCAACGGGGCCCGATGCGGCTGACACGACCGACGTCGATGACATGGCCGCCGCAGCGCTCGAGGCGGCGAAAAGCGCGATAAGTGATCTGAACACCGAGGCCGACGTTGCGGCGGAAGGCGACCCCGCCGACGCGGTGGACCCGGCGCTGGTCGATCAGATGATGGCGAACCTCGACAAGCAGGCCGCGGACGGGGGACGGACGATCGGCAAGCCCTCGCCGCGTGGTGGCTCGCTCGAAGGCGTCGATCTGCCCTCGCTGCAGGGCGGGACGAACGGCCACGCTCCC
>CAZZPX010000111.1:3636-8611 GCA_964655955.1 uncultured Phycisphaerales bacterium
CGAACTTCTTTCCGATGTGGATCTGCAGGTCAAAATCGAACTCGGCCGGACCGTCATGCTCGTGGAGGATGTGCTGCGGCTGAACGGGGGTTCGATCGTCGAACTTGACAAGCTGGCGGGTGATCCGGTGGATGTGTATGTGAACGATCGGCGTGTGGCGCGTGGCGAGGTGCTCGTGCTCAACGACGCCTTCTGCGTGCGTATCAGCGAGGTGCTCGCTCCGGTAAAACAGATGAGCAAGCAGTAGTCCGCGAGAGCCGGCGGCGGAGTCCGCCGGGCCAATGCCAAGGATGGCGCATGGCGACAACGCAACCGACAAGACGAATTCTGCCGGTCCTCTGCGCTGCGTGTCTGCTCGCCGCGCTCGCGGCTACGCCGGTGGCGGCTCAGGCGACCAGGGGAGCGGGGGAGGAAGAACGGGTGCGGCCGCCGCTGCCCGATGATGTGCTGTTGTTTGAACAGCCGGCCGATGCGGGAGCGGCAGAGCCGCGACAACCGGAAGCCGTTTCATTGGGCAAGGACCAGGCGGCCGCGGAGAGCGCTGTCGGCCCGCTCGACGGCGCGGTCGAGCAGCAGGAGCAGCCTGCGGCGCTGACGCCAGCGGTGGAGACGAACGGCAATGATCGCGTCATCGCCGCACCCAACTCCGACTCAGCAATGGCGACCACGCCCGATTCCGAGGCTCAGGCGCTGCCGGCCCGCGGCGGATGGATGGACCCTGAGCAGGCGGCGGTCGAGGCACAGCCGCTCGGCGCGGGGCAAGACGGCGAGCCGGCGGCGGCGCCGGCAGGATCGGTCGGCCTCGGCGGCATCCTGCGCACCTTGCTGGCGCTCGGCCTGGTCGTGGCGCTCGTGTACGCTTGTCGGGGTGTGATCCGCCGGGCGGCGCGCGGCAGCAGCAGTCTCTCCGTGCTGCTCTCGGCGGGGGGACGGGCGCCATCGGGCGTGCTCGAAGTGCTCGGCCGCTATCCCATCAGCAAGCAGACGACACTGGTGCTGCTCAAGATCGACCGGCGCGTGCTGCTGCTGAGCCAGACGGCCCAGGGATTCCAGACGCTCGCGGAGATCACCGAACCCGACGAAGTCGCCTCGATTCTCCTGAAGACGAGCGGCGAGCAGTCGGAGCGGCTCTCCGATCGATTCGCGTCCATCTTTCAGCAGTTCGAGCGTGGAGGGGGTGTGGAAAACACGCCGATGGCCCCAGAGGTCGTCGACCTCACCGGCGCACGCAACCCATTGGCGTCGCTGCGGATGAGACTGGCGGGGATGCAGGAGCGGCAGGCATGAGACGCTTCTGTCCAGTTGTGAGTTGTTTGCTCCTCCTCTTCGTCGCGACCGCAGCCCGCGCGCAGACGCCGGATGCGCCGACGACGCTGCCAACCATAAACCCGGTGGAAGTTATAGAAGGCGCCGGCCAGGTCGTGGGCGGTGTGGCGGATGAGGACCTGACCCTCTCCGGCACCCTTAACATCATCGTTTTGCTGACGGTGTTGTCGGTCGCTCCCGCCATCGTCTTGATGTGCACCTGCTTCGTGCGCATCATCATCGTGCTGGGACTGCTCAAGCAGGCGATGGGAGCGCAGTCGCTGCCTCCGCCGCAGGTCATCACCGGTTTGACCCTGCTGCTCACCCTCTTTGCGATGACGCCGACCATCGACCGGGTCTACGCCGAGGCCATCGTGCCTTACCAGAAGGGCGAAGTTACGAGCCAGCTCGAGGTCTGGAGCCGTGCCCGTCAGCCGCTCCGCGATTTCATGTTCGACCAGATCGAGGCGACCGGCAACTGGTCGTCCCTGTACATGATCCTCGAATACCGCGGCTACGACGTCAGCGAGCCCGGTCAGATCCGGCGCAGCGACGTCGACATGCTCAGCCTGGTTCCGGCGTACGTGCTCAGCGAGTTGAAGGTCGGCTTTCTTATGGGTTTCCGCGTCTACCTGCCCTTTCTCGTCATTGACATGATCATCGCCAGCGTCCTCATCTCGATGGGCATGATGATGCTGCCGCCGGTCCTCGTGTCGGCGCCGTTCAAGATTCTGTTGTTCATACTCGTCGACGGCTGGACGCTGGTGGTGGGAAGCCTGCTTGAGAGCGTGGCGCTTCCCGGGCAACTCGACGCCATGAAAGCGCTCGCCGGATAGACATGGGAGCGGTGCGTACCTAGATGCTGGTTACGGAAGACTACATTCTGCAAGCCGTGCGCGAGACGCTGATGATCTCGCTGACGATCATCGCCCCGGTGCTGGGCGCGGGGATTCTCATCGGTCTCATTCTCAGCCTTTTGCAGTCGATCACGCAGATTCACGAACAGACGCTGGCCATGGTGCCCAAGATCTTCGTGATGATCGGCGTGGCGATTCTGCTGCTTCCCTGGATCGCGGCCCAGATCAGCGCCTTCGCCATTGAGATGTTCAGCCTCGGTTTGTGATGCATGACGGGTCTCAGCGCCATTCTGACGCACCTTGCGCCGTTTCTTCTGGTGCTGTTTCGCATAACAGGGCTGTACTTCTTCTCGCCGATCCTGGGCAGCGCCGTGATTCCGCGCCTGGTCAAGGTGCACCTGTCGCTGGCGCTCGCGGTCGTGCTCTATCCCGCCATGCCCTGGGTGCAGCAGACGACGATCGAACTGGACATCTTCACGCTGGCGCCGCTGTGCGCGATGGAATTACTCGTCGGCTATGTAATCGGCTGGATCGCCGCCCTGCCGATGATCTCGCTGCAGATGTCCGGCGTGCTCATGGGGACGCAGATGGGCCTCGCCCTCGCCGAGTTCTACAATCCCGGCTCGGACATGGACAGCAACGTGCTCGGGCAGGTGCTCTTCTATCTCGCGGTGGGCGCCTTCATCCTGGCGGGGGGCGTTGAGGTGATGATCTCGGCGCTGGTGACGACGTTCCAGACCGTGCCGCTCGGCGGGTTTCGCGTCACCGACTCGATCCTGGAGACGGTGGTGGGATTCGTGGTGGCGGCGTATCACATCGCGGTGCGCGTCGCCGCCCCTGTCTATTGCATCATCTTCCTGCAGACGCTGGGGGTCGGCTTTCTGAGCAAGACCTCGCCGCAACTCAACATTCTCTCGTTCGGCTTTCCCATGCGGGTCGTGTCGGGAATGATCGGCTTCATCCTGTCTCTGACGGTGATGTATGCCGCTCTGAGCGCGGAGGTGCAGAATGCGCTCGTCGCGCTGGGCGACTGGGCCTGGTCCCTGACCAACGCGGGAGGAACCTCGGGTGCCTGAGGATCTGGGCGAAAAGACCGAGATGCCCACCGAGAAGAAGCGCCGCGACGCGCGCGAGCGCGGCCAGGTCGCCAAGAGCAAGGATCTCTCCAGCGCGGTCATGCTCCTCTGCGCACTGATTATCTTCCGTCTGCTCGGCGGGCAGATGCTGCGCGAGATGGGGCTCATGGTCGAAGCGCAGCTCAGCGGCGCGACGGCGGGGAGCACCATCAGCATCGAGGGCGTCAGCGGCCAACTGACGCATGTGCTGGGCAGCATGGGGCGCATCGCCGCCGTGCCCATGCTGCTCATCTTCCTGGCAGCGGTGGTGTCGGGCTTCGTGCAGGTCGGGCCGCTGCTCAGCTGGCAGGCGATCCAGCCGAAGCTGTCGCGGCTGAACCCGATCAGCGGCTTCAAGAATATCTACGGGAAGCGTGGCGTCGCGAAGTCGCTGACTGACGTCGCCAAGTTCGCCGCCGTCGCCCTCGTCGTGATCGCGGTGGTGCACAGCAACCTGCGCGACCTTGCCGTCCTGCCGCAGATGGAGGCGCCGCAGGCGTTTCTCCAGGTGGCGCTGCGCCTCTACGACCTCGCCATCAAGATCGTCGCGGTGCTGCTGCTGCTCGGCTTCCTCGAGTTCACCTACCAGAAGTGGCAGCACACGCAGGATCTGAAGATGACTAAGACGGAGGTGAAGGAGGAACGCAAGGCGGCGGAAGGCGATCCCAAGATCAAACAGCGCCGCGTGCAGATGGCCCAGCAGATCTACCTGCAGCGGCTGGGGATCGATGTGCCCAAGGCGGATGTGATCGTGACGAATCCCACGCACTATGCCGTAGCCCTGAAGTACGAGGCCAAGGAGATGCACGCGCCCAAAGTCGTCGCCAAGGGCGCGGATCTTATGGCCATGCGCATCCGCCAGATCGCCACGGCCCACGGCGTGCCCATCGTCGAGCGCCCACCGCTGGCGCGGGCGCTGTATCGCCAGGTCGAAGTCGGCCAGGAGATTCCGCCGCTGCACTACGAAGCCGTTGCGGAAGTGCTGGCATACGTGTACCGCCTGGAAGGAAGAGCGGCCGGGTGAAGACAGACGATGAATGACGAATGACGAGAGCAGAAACGCCAGTTCGCTTCACCACGATGATGTTTAGCCGCGACGCGCAGCGGAGCACTTCCGCCCTTCCAGTGGACATTCGTCATCCGGCATTCGTCATTGCGTACACCATGGCGACACCTGACCCAGGAGAGTCCCTCTCTTGCCCGTGACCATGACCAAGCCGCTCCCTCGCTGGGTGGAGCTGTTCATGCGCCATAAGGGGCTGATCGTACCCCTGGCCTTCGTGTCGCTGATCATCGTCATCATCGTGCCGCTCGACCCGATGGTGATGGACGTGCTGATCGCCTCGAACATTTCCATCGCGGCGATCATGCTGCTTACCACGATCTACTTGAGGACGCCGCTGGAATTCAGCGTGTTTCCTTCGCTGCTGCTCGGCACGACGCTGCTGCGGCTGGTCCTCAACATCGCGACGACGCGGCTGATTCTCACTGCCGACGCCGCCGGCCCGGCGGAGGCGGTGGGGGTGGCGGGCCGGGTCATCCAGGCGTTTGGCCAGTTCGTGGCGGGGAACAACCCGGTGGTGGGGGCGGTGATCTTCGTCATCCTGATCATTGTGCAGTTCGTGGTGGTTACCAAGAGCGCCACGCGCATCATCGAAGTCGCCGCTCCGTTCACCCTCGCCGCCATGCCCAGCAAGC
>CAZZPX010000112.1:0-8586 GCA_964655955.1 uncultured Phycisphaerales bacterium
CTGCTGAAGACCGTGGCGATGGAGATGGTGACGGCGAACTGGCGGAAGAGCTGTCCGAGAATGCCCGCCAGGAAGATGGTGGGCACGAAGACGGCGAGGAGCACCAGCGTCGTGGCGATGACCGGGCCGGTCACCTCGCGCATCGACTGCACCGCCGCCTCCTTGCGCGGCATCTTCTTCTCCTCGATGAGGCGGGTGGTGTTCTCCACGACGACGATGGCATCGTCGACGACAATGCCGATGACGAGGACGAGCCCGAAGAGCGTCAACTGGTTGATCGAATAGCCGATCGCCGCCATCACCGCCAGCGTCCCGATGAGCGAGACGGGGATGGTGAGCAGGGGGATGAGCGTGGCCCGAAAGTTCTGCAGGAAGACATAGACGGTGAGCACGACGAGGATGAGCGTGATGAAGAGCGTCACCACGACTTCGCGGATGGAGGCGCGCACGACCTCGGTGGAGTCGTAGGGAATCGCGTAAGCGAGGGACGCCTGTCCATAGGACGCGCGAAATGAACCCTGCAGGCGCTCGAGCGTCGCCTTGACGCCATCCACCACCGAGAGGGCGTTGGCGCCGGGAGACTGGTAGACGGCAAGGGCGGCGGTGGGCCGGCCGTTGAGCGTGGCGTCCATGGCGTAGGTCTGCGCGCCGAGTTCCACGCGGGCGACATCCTTCACCCGCACGAGTTGGCCTCCTTCGCCGACGCGAACGATGATCTCTTCGAACTGCTCCGGATCGCTGAAGCGTCCGGTCGTGCTGACCGTGTACTCGAATGCCTGCCCGGCCGGCGACGGGGGTGCGCCGATCTGGCCGGCCGCGACTTCGACGTTCTGCTCGCGGATGGCCCCGATGACATCCATGGTGGTCAGGCCGCGCGCCTTGAGCAGGTCAGGATTGAGCCAGATGCGCATGCTGAACTCGCCGGTGCCGAACATCGCCACGTCGCCGACGCCGGGCACGCGCTTGACCTCGTCCTCGATGTTGAGCTTGACGAAGTTGTGCAGAAAGCTGGAATCGAGCGAGCCGTCCGGCGAATAGAAGCAGACGAAGAGCGTGGCTTCGGGGGACTTCTTCTTCACCTTGACGCCCTGCCGACGCACTTCCTCGGGCAGGCGGGTGACCGCGGTGTTGACGCGATTCTGCACGAGGACGTTGGCGATATCGAGATCGGTGCCGACCTCGAATTTGATGGAGAGCGACATCGTGCCGTCTGCCGAACTCGTGCTCGACATGTAGGTCATCTTCTCGACGCCGTTCACTTCCTGTTCGAGGGGTGTGGCGACGGTCTCGGCGACGGTGACGGCGTTGGCGCCGGGATAGACGGCTGTCACGTCGATCGTCGGCGGGGAGATCTCCGGATAGCGCGCGATCGGCAACACCGCCAGGGCCACGCCGCCCAGGATGACGATGGTGATGGAGATGACGGCGGCGAAGATGGGGCGATAGATGAAGAACTTGCTGAACATGATCGCTTCCCTCTCAGGCGCCGGTGGTGTCGTTGTCGCTGGCGTCGTCGGCGGGGGTGGGCTCCACCGGTACGCTCCGGGCCGCCGCCTGCGGCGTCACCGGATTGCCGGGAATCGCCCGCTGCAGGCCGCTGACAATCACGCGATCCTCCGGGCTGAGCCCCGAGACGACGAGGCGCTCCTCTCCCAGGCGCCGGCCGATCTCGATACTGCGCCGCTGCACGATGTTCTGCTCGCCCACGACGAGAACGAAAGGTCCTGCAAGGTCGCGCATCAACGCCGCCTCAGGCACCAGGCAACTCGGACTTTCCGTGTCCGGACGGGAAAGCAGCAGCCGCACGAACATGCCCGGAAAGAGCAAGTTGCCCTCGTTGGGGAACGTGGCGCGGACCTCGAGCGTGCCCGTCGTCGGATCGATGCGGTTCTCCGCGAAGTCAATCAACCCCTTCTGCGGGTAGCGCGTCCCGTCCAGAAGCTCCAACTCCGCCTGGACCGTCCCTCGCGCCCGCCCCTCGCCGCCAGGCGGCCGCGCCTGGAGAAACCGCAGAAGCTCACGTTCATTCAACCGAAAGTAGACATTGATCGGATCGTCCTGCACGATGGTCGTCAAGAGCGTCCCTTGCGACCCGCTGAGCAGGTTGCCGATGCTCACCAGTTCGCGCGAGATGCGCCCGGTCAAGGGCGCGATGATCTGCGTATAGCTCAACTGCAATTCGGCGGCATCGACGGCGGCCCGGGCGGCCTGCACGGTCGCCTCGGCCTGCTTGAGCTTCGCCTTCGCCTCCTCCAACTCGATCTCGGTCAGGCCGCCACGCTCGAACGCCGTCTGCGCCTTCTCGACCGTCACCTGCATCAACTGCGACGCCGCCTCCGCCTGTGCCAGGGAAGCCTCGGCGGAGGCCAGCTTTGCCTCGAATTCGCCGGACTCGATAGTGAAGAGCAGATCGCCCTGCTCGACGAGTTGGCTCGGCTCGAAGTTGACGCTCTCCAGGAAACCGGTCAGTCGCGCCCGAATCTCCACCGTCTCCGTCGCCGCCGTCTCGCCGGCATAAACCTCAAACGTCTCGACGGCACGGAAGCTCGGCGTCTGGACGGTCACGGGCGGCGCTGAAACCTGCGGCGAGGCGGGAAGCGACCGATCGCAGGAGACGGTGCCAAGGAGAAGCAGAGGCGCAAGCTGGGTGAGGATTCTTCGGTGATGCATGGTGGGCGTCCTGATGTGACTGGAACGGTGGTCAAGCAGGATGATACTGAACTCTTCAGATCGCAAGGTGATTCCTGGGTGCCCGCACCGCCGCTTGGGTGACAGAGGGGGTGTCCCCGGCGAGGTACCTGCACCCGCGCAGGTGGCGGCACAGCGCTATAGTGCGACAGTGCGCTCAGGAAACGTAAGATCAACGGCGGCGGCAAGCCGCATGGAGGCGCCATGAAACCAGGCCGCATCTGCGTCGTCGGATCGATCAACATGGATCTCGTGGTGCGCGCGCCGCGCCTGCCGAGTCCCGGCGAGACGATTCTCGGCGGGCCGTTCCAGATGTATCCCGGCGGCAAGGGCGCCAACCAGGCGGTCGCCGCCAAGCGCATGGGCGCGGAAGTGAGCATGATCGGCTGCGTCGGTGATGACGCTTACGGCTCGCAGCTTCTCGACTTGCTCGAGAGAGAAGGCGTCAGCGCGGAGCACGTGCGCACCTGCGGCGGCGAAACGACCGGTGTGGCGCTGATCACGGTGGACGAGGCCAAGGGCGAGAACACGATCGTCGTCGCGGGCGGCGCGAATCAGAGCCTCAGCAGCGACGATGTGGAGCGTGCGCGCGGCTGCATCGCGGATGCCGACGTGCTGCTCATGCAGCTCGAGTCGCCGATCGACGCCATCACTGCCGCCACGCGCATTGCGGCTGAGGCGGACGTGGCGGTCGTGCTCAACGCCGCACCCGCCGCGGTGCTTCCCGAGAGGCTGCTGCGAGTCTTGAGCGTGCTCATCGTCAACGAGCGTGAAGCGGCGCTGCTCGCCGGTCGCGTCACGAACAAGAACATCCTCGACACGACGACGATCGCGCGGGAGCTGCGCGCCAAGGGACCCGCGGCGGTAGTGTTGACGCTCGGCGGCGAAGGAGCGCTCGTAGTCGATGAGCAGATGGAGTTGACGGTATCGGCGTTACAGGTTGAGCCGGTCGACACGGTGGGGGCGGGGGACGCCTTTGCAGGCGCGTTCGCCGCGGCGATCGCGGAAGGGTACGCCCTCGAAGTCGCAGCCCAACGGGCGGCGACGGCGGGCTCGCTGGCGACAATGAAAACAGGCGCCATTCCCTCGTTGCCCCGGCGCGCCGAGGTCGAGGCGCGCCTGCGCGGGTGACGCGGGCGTCGCGATGTGCGGCGTGCCAGGAGCGTGGGGACTGAAGCCCCCATGCCGGGCCCTCGCTGCCGTTTACAGCGAGTCGATGTCCGCTTCCGTCGTCGCCAGTTCGCCGCGCTCGATTCGCTCCTTCTCCTTGCGGACCCAGGCGATCTTGCCGGCGTTGCGCTCGATCCACAGCGGCAGGGGCGTGCGCAGGCCCTTCTCCGCAAGCTCCGTGAACTCGACCACCATGTCTTCGCGCGAATACGCGGAGAGATCGTGCGTCTTGCCCATGTGGATGCAGTCCGTGGGACACGGTTCGGTGCACAGGCCGCAGAACATGCACTTCTGGTAGTCGATGGCGTAGCGGAGCAGTTCGCCGCCGACGGCGACGCCCTGCTTCTTATCGATCTTGCGCGGCGCGGACTTGTCGATGTAGATGCAGTCGACGGGGCACGCCTTGGCGCACTGATCACAGGCGATGCACTTTTCCGCCTCAAACTCGTGAATGCCGCGGTAGCGGGGGGCGAAGCTGATCTTCTCGAACGGATACTTGACCGTGACGATCGGGCTGAACCAGTACTTGATGGTGATCTGCAGGCCGATACGGATGCTGTTGATCGTCTTCCAGATGTTGGTGAAGTAGCCGTCTTGTTTGGCGGGTGGCGCTTGGGCGATCATGAGTGCTTTCCGGTGCGGTCCGGGTTACTTGCGAATGGAGTCGGCGAGGGCGGGCTCGACGTAGAGGATCACGCCGCAGTTCGAGCAGGTGACCAGGCGCTGCCCGACCATGAGTGCGTTGAAGGTCTCGGCGGTGACGGCCATGCAGCAGGCGCCGCAGGAGTACTCCATCCGCCGGCGATTCTCCTCGACAACAGGCGCCATCGGCTCGTCATCCACGAGATTGATCACGCGGTTGTACTCCGAGAGCGCTTCGGATGGAACGTCGGCGGCCTTGAGCTTGCGCTCCTCCTCAAGCTCGTTGAGCCGGTCGGCGGCGTCGCGCTCACGCTGGGCGACCTCCTCCTGGGCGGCGGCTCTTACCCGCTGCCGCTCCGCGAGGGCAGTCTCCAGTTCCACGATCTGAACGTCCAGGGCGTCGATCTTGCTCATCTGTTCGAGCGTCTGCTCCTCGATCTTCCCTCGATCCGCCTTGAAGGTGTTCACCTCGGTGAGAAAGGCGGTGTATTCCTTGTTTGTCTTCGCCTGGTTCATCTGCTCGCGCAGGCGGTTGATCTTCTCGTCGTACCCCTTGATCTCGGCTTCGTGACCCGCCACGTCCGCCTTGAAGCGGCGTCGCTCGTCCTCCAAGGCGCGCTTCCTCGATTCGAGTTCATCGAGCTTCACCTGCTGGGCGCGCAGGTGCTGCCTGCTGCTGTCAATGCGGTTGCTCAGGCCGCGCAACTGCCTGTCCACCTGATAGAGCGCGAGCAACTTTTCAATGATCGTCATGGTCATCTCCCGCCAGTCATCCTGCTGCGCCAGTGTAGCAACGCTGCGGATCGCGGTCTGCGGTCAGGGGACAGAACCAGGCTGGGGAAGCGAGGTAAAGATCCAGTAGGCGACCGGCCCGACGAGCAGGGGCGAGTCGATCACGTCCAGCACGCCGCCGAACCCCGGCAGGACCGTGGAGGAGTCCTTCAGCCCGGCGTCGCGCTTGAAGAGCGAGGCGATCAGGTCGCCGACCTGTCCCACCAGGGCGAAGACCGCGCCGCAGACGGCGCCGAGCCAGAGCGGCACATCGGTGACGTTGTCGGCCCGAAGCGAAGCCCAGGCCAACAGCACGCCGAGGATCGTGGCGACGGCCATCCCGCCGACGAGCCCCTCGATCGTCTTCTTGGGGCTGAGCCAGGGAATGAGCTTGCGCCTGCCGAACGCCATGCCGCTGAAGTAGGCCCCGATGTCGCAGGACTTGGTGACGGCGAGAATTCCCAGGAGCAGCCAGGCGGACTGGAAGCGACGTATGGCGATGAGGAAGCCGAACATCAGGCCAAGGTAGACCATGGCGAACATCGTGCCCGCCGCCGCGGCGCACACGCCCTCGATCGAGCGCCGATGGGCGTAATAGGCCAGGCTGCCCACGAACACGGCAACCAGGGCGGTCGAGGCGATGGCGATGGCGACGCTGCCGGACGTCGCTTCCGGCACGCTGTAGGAGACGATCAGACCGATCACCGACGCCAGGCAGGTGAGCGGCACCGAGGCGCGGATGCCATTGAGTCGGAGAATCTTCGACAATTCCCACGCGGCGAAGGGGCCGATGATCAGGCACAGGCCGAAGATCAGCAGCCCGCGCGGCAGGTAGTCCCGCCCGCCACGAAGTTCCTGGAGGAACCCGAAGATGCGGACGCTGTCCAGCCGGTCGTCGAAGTAGAAGACGACGAGCAGCACGACGCTGAGCACGACGCCGAAGATGAGGCGGTGGCGAAGCACGTTCTCAGAGTAGCGTGCGAGAAGCGTTCGCGAACGTCAAGAATCGGTCAGCACCGGCGAAGAAGCGATCAGATGACCGCGCCGAAGCGCCGCGTGCGCTCGCCGTACGCCCGCAGGGCGTCGTGCAGGTGCGCCGGCGTGAAGTCCGGCCAGAGCGTGTCCGTCACCCACAATTCCGCGTAGGAGATCTGCCAGAGCAGGTAGTTGCTCACACGCATCTCCCCGGCCGTGCGGATGAGCAGGTCCGGGTCGGGGAGGTTTGCCGTGTAGAGATGGTCGGCGATCGTTCGCTCGCACAGCGCCTCCGGATCGTCGGGATCGATCTCGCCCGCGGCGACCTTGCGCGCGATGGCGCGAACGGCATCGAGAATCTCCGTCCTGCTCCCGTAGTTCAGCGCCACGCACAGCGTCAGGCCGCGGCACGACTCGGTAGCCCGGACGGCCTGGTCCAGGGCGCCGAGGACAGTGTCAGAGAGGCCCTCCCGCCGGCCGATCTGGCGAAAGCGGATGTCATTCTCGACCATCTCGTCGGTTTCCGCGAGCAGGTACTCGATGTACAGGCCCATCAGGGCGTCGACCTCGTCCTTCGGCCGCTTCCAGTTCTCCACGGAGAAGCTGTAGAGCGTCAGCACTTCGAGGCCGAGCTTGGCGCACTCGGTGACGATCGGCCGCACCGCGCGTCCGCCCTGGCGATGCCCCGCCGTGCGGGGCTTCTTGCGGGCCTGCGCCCAGCGGCCGTTCCCGTCCATGATGATCGCCACGTGCCGAGGCAAGTTGCGCGAAGGCGAAGACGCCGGGGCGTCTTGCTCGTCGGCACGGTGCGTTGCGTTCGGGGCGGTCATGCGTTCGGGCTCACGGCGGGTCTCTGGGTGCGGATCAGGCGGCGACTTCGGCGAGGCTGCCGATCGTCTGCGTCCGGTCCGGGCCGACGCTCACGATGTCGATAGGCAGTTCCAGGAAGTCCTCGATGCGGTCCAGGTAGCGGCGGGCGGCGTCGGGCAGATCCCGCCGCGACTCCACGCCCGAAATGTCCTGGGCAAAGCCGGGAAGCGATTCGTACTGCGGCTCCACCTCCTGGAGGTTGCGGGCTTCGGGCAGGAAGCGATCGGTGCGTTCCCCGCGGAAGCGGTAGTGCGTGCAGATTCTCAGTTCGTCCAGTCCGGCGAGCACGTCGAAGAGCATCACTGCGACGCTCGTCGCGCCGCTGAGCATCGTCGAGTAGCGCACGGCGACGAGGTCGAGCCAGCCGCAGCGCCGGGGACGGCCGGTCGTCGTGCCGTACTCGTTGCCGCGCTCGCGCAGTCCCGCGCCGACGGCGTTGTCCTGTTCGGTGGGGAAGGGGCCGGTGCCGACGCGCGTGGCGTAGGCCTTGATGACGCCGATCACCTGCGAGATGGCGCTGGGGGGCAGGCCGGTTCCCGCGGGAATACCCAGCGCCGAGCTGTTCGAACTGGTGACGTAGGGGAAGGTGCCGTGGTCGACGTCGAGAAGCGCCGCGTTGGCGCCCTCGAAGAGAAGGCGCTTGCCAGCGTGGGCCAGGTCGTGCAGCAGGTATGTCGTATCGGTGATGCACGAGCGCAGCGATTCTCCAAAGTGGGCATAGTCGCGCGCCACGAGCTTCGGGTCGTAGGGCTTATGCTCCGGATTCAGCGCCGCCAGTTGGGCGCTCTTCATGGCTGCGATCATCTCAATCGACTCGAGCAGCGCCTCGGGATCGAGCAGGTCGGCCATGCGGATGGCGGTGGCGCGGGCGGCCCGGTCGCCGTAGCACGGTCCGATGCCCCTGCCGGTCGTGCCGATGTGCCGATCCCGGGACTGCCCCTTGAGAAAGGTCTCGAAGGCGCGATCGGTGTCCTTGTGCCAGGGCATGACCACGTGGGCGCGGCTGGAGATGCGCAGGCGGTCCTTGGCGTCGGGATCGTGGCGGCTGACGTCGTCGAGTTCCTTGAGCACCTGCGCCGGGTCGATCACCACGCCATTGCCGATGACGTTCAGTGTTCCGGGTGTGAGGATGCCTGAGGGAAGCAGATGCATGGCGAACTTCTTGCCGCCGGCGACGATGGTGTGCCCCGCGTTGGCGCCGCCGTTGTAGCGAACGACCGCATCATGCTGAGGCGTGAGGATGTCGACGATTTTGCCTTTTCCCTCGTCACCCCACTGCATTCCGATAACGGCGGTATGACGACCGCGGCGGGCCTCGGGCACGCGTCACCTCGCTTTCCCGGCCCATGTTAGCGACGAATCAGGTCAAGCGGTCGCGGCAACCTGCCGATGCGCAGGCGGCCGTCACCCCAGGAGCCAGCCCGTGTCGAAGGTGCAATGAAACTCGCCATCCGCTAGCCTTCAGACTAA
>CAZZPX010000113.1:0-8566 GCA_964655955.1 uncultured Phycisphaerales bacterium
GTCCGCCCGCTCGACCTCGTCGACCTGCCGCCTCGCGGTAATCTCGAGCAGGGCGTCCCAGCGGGTGAACTGCAGCCCCGACAGTTCCTCGCGCGAGGAGATCACGATGGTGTCGCGCGCATCGCGCTCGATCTCCTGGCCCAGCGCCGGCACGACGCCCCACGTGACCACCGCCCCCGCCAACAGGCAGGAGAAAAGCGAACCGCGCCGGACTGGCAGGTCATCCGTCGGAAGGTTCATCCGTTTCCTGGCCGGGGGCAGGCTCCTCGGGAGCTGCTGTTTCCTCGGCAGCCTCCTTCACGAAGAAGCGGTCGTCGTCACCATGCGCGAAGTGACAGTCGAGACAATCGCGCGTCAGATCGTCGTGCGGCCAGGTGCGCGGCGTCGCCTGCATCTCCAGGCCGTGACACTGCATGCACAGCTCCGGCGCACCAACGCGCAAGAGCGGCCGGATCGTCGACTCGTGCGGGGCGTGGCACCACAAGCAGGCGTCTCCCGCGACCGGCCCGTGCAGGTAGGCGTAGCCTTGCTTGGCGTCGGCGTGACAGTCCAGACACATCGATGAATCCTGCCAGCTCATGCCGAAGTCCACGGGGCTGCGGTGGCACTGCGTGCAGGCGCCCTCCTTGAAGGGCTCATGCGTGTAGTACTTGGCGCCGGGGATGCGGCCGCCGCCCACGCCGAACCCCGCGCCGATGGGCGCGTGGGGATCGGGAACGCCGTCGAAGAAGAAACTCAGCAGTTCGTAGTTCTCTTCGACGCTGCACCCCAGCCACGCCGCGGCGAGAGCCGGCCCCAGCAGCAGCGCCATCCAGGCACGTCGCCGCCTCGCAGCCGACTTGTCGCCGTCGCGTGTGTCCGTGCGCCGCTGCAAGGATCAGCCCTCGTCCTCTCCCGGAGTCTGCGGCTCTTCCGCCTGCGGATCAGGCTGCGGAGCAGGTTCATCCGGCTCTGGCTCCGTCCCCGGCTCCTGCGCCTCTTCGGGCAACAGCAGAAGCTGATCGCGAACCGCCTCTTCATCCTCGATGGTTCCGCTGCCCATGGGAGCGCGAGCCCGGGCAATATCCTGCACGGTCCTGCCCTCCTTGAGCTTGCCGACGGCGTAGACGGAGACCTTGTTCACGCCGAACTGGTTGGTCACGAGCAGCAGGCGCTGCGCCCCGAAGGCGGGATGCACGTAGCCGGCGAAGAGTTCGAGCCCATCGTCGAACGACTCGACGCCGACCGGCAGGTGCATGCTGCCGGGATGCGGGCCGGCACAGACGAAGAACATGAGCAGTTCGTTGTCGCTATTGAACATCTGGACGTTGGAGAAGGCGGAGTCGACGACGTAGATGATGCCGTCCTCGTCGACGTCGAGCAGCTTGGGCCGGCGGAAGCGACCCAGCGTCGCGCCGACCTCGCCGAAGCTGCTGAGAAACGTCCCATCCGGCGTGAAACACTGCACTCGGCAGTGCACCACGTCGCTGACATAGATCGTCCCCTGTGGGCCGATGGCAAGGCCGAGCGGCATGGTGAACTGCCCCTCGCCGATGCCCGGGCCGCCGAACGACCGCAGGTGCTCGCCGCTGCCGCGGTCGAACACCTCCACCGTCTTGCCCTTGAGATCGCTGACGAAGAGTTCATCGCCGAGGAGATCGATCCCGGCCGGTTTCATGCCTTCGCGTCCGATGGCGGTGACGTAGCGCTCCTGGCCGTCGAACACGAAGATGACGCCGCGGACGGAATCGGTGATGTAGGTCATGCCGTCGGGCGCGATGGCGACATCCGTCGGACTCTGCATGCGGGCCATGCCCGTCGCCCCCATGAGACGCGTCTCCTGCGCGGGCAGGTCCAGGATGATCACGCCCGCGTTCTTCGTGTCGCAGACATAGATCTTGCCGTCGTACATGTCCAGGCCGTACGGCTTGTTGATGGGCAACACTCGCCGCTCTTCGCCGTAGATGATGTCTTCCAGGCCGCTGCGCTGCGGCTCGACGTCGTCGCTGAAGCGATAGGAGGTGAGAAACTGGACGCGCGGTTCCGCCGGAAACAGCGGCCAGAACGAACACGACTCGGGGGCCTGGATGGCGGAACGGCCGTCGCCGCCGGGCGCGCAGCCGCTTGCCAGCGCGCTCAGCGCCCCCAGCGCCCCCAGCGCCAGCAGCCGTACCGCTCGACGAACGGCGCGGACGGGTCGTTGCGTGGTATGGCGACTCATCAGGATCGGTCTCCACTTGGTGGCTGTCATTCGGGGCATCATACAGGCGGTCGCTGTGCGCTCTTCCCGTTCGCCGCACTCCACCCGGCGTGTCCGGGGAGCAGGCGTCGCTGTGGGCGTAACAAATCGTGTGCCAGCAGGACTCGGCCTCTGCGAAGCACGGCGGAAGCCGTTGCACCGCGACGCGGTGAGCGCATGAACAAGCGCCGGCCCGCGAGGGCCGGCGCTCTGGAGGTAGACGAAGGAAGCGTCTGAGCGAAGGTTCAGGTTACTTGAGGTGGCAGGTGAGGCAGAGAGCGCTACCGGAGTTGTTGATCCAGAGCATGTACTCCTGGTTGTGGCGGTTGTGCACCTCGTGGCAGGTGACGCAGCTCACCACGCGCTCCATGCTGCCGTCGACTTCCATGTCCTCGAGCGTAAAGCCGTGCGGCTGATTTTCCCAGTTATCGGGATCGTTGAAGTAGGGCACGTCGGGGTAGACGCCGGTGGCGCCGACGGGGTGGTCGTCGGTGAGGTTGGTGCCGATCAGGCCGGCCGACCCGATGAACTGCACGCCGCTGGTGCCGCCGAAGCTGTCGAGGGCGACCGTGCCGTCGTGGCAGGACATGCAGAGGATGGAGCGGGCGTCGAGTGCTTCCTCAGTGGGCACACCCGTGGAACCGTCGTACAGCGTGTAGGTCGCCGTGGTCAGCTCGTGATTCCACAGCGGGGCTTCTTCGATGGTGGTGTCGGCATGGTGAGGCGTATGGCAGGGCAGGCAGATCTGGCCGTCCGACCAGCCGAAGGGGCTGAAGTCGTGGGCGCTGCCGACGATGCCGGCCATGGAGGTCGCGGCGGCGTAGGAACCCAGCATTGTGGCGGCGGTCAGGAGGGCTTTGCTCTTCAGGTTCATCGTAAGACTCCTTGGGGCGAACTTCTCTAAGAGGCGAGAGTGTCGGAATGGGCTCCGCACGTCGCTGCCACTGTTGGCTTCCGACCTCGTCTACGCCAGACACATGTAACAACCTCCGTGCCAAACGAAGGTCAGAGGAAGCACCGCTTCCGGGGGGCGTCAGGGCAGGTTCTTGCGCTCCCGGAAGGGGTGCTGTCCTACGGACAGGAATCGTCCCGATCCTACGTTCCCGACGATTGGAACGATCCGCCTCCAGTGTACCTCAATCTCCGCATCCGACAGAAGAAACCGCCGCCTCTTGCCGAAGCCTCCGGGGCGCACCACATCCGGGAGGCGACGGCTTGGCATCCACACGCAAGTCCGGAAAAAATACAGATTTATGGCATGCACGCCTCGCGTGGGGCGGCACGCTCCTCGGCGCGCTCGTCATGGCCGCCGCCCTCGCCCCCGTCAATGCCGCGCAGAACGCCGATCAGCTCCCTGCGGAGCCCGCCACGCCTGCCCAGACAGCCTCCCTTTCGGCGGCTGCCTGGACCACGCCGCAGTGCAGCGGCTGCCACACGCCCTCTGACCTTTTCTCGCATCCGGTGGATGTGGTTCCGTCGTTCGAGATTCCTGCCGACTTCCCCCTTTTTGGGGGACGCCTCACCTGCGCCACCTGCCACGACGCCGATGCCGCCGCCGATCACGCCCTCGCTCGCCGCGATCACACCGACCTGCTCCGCGGTAAGGCGACCGGCAGCGACTTCTGCACGCAGTGCCACTCCGAGTTCGGCAGCAGCCGCCTCGACATGCACGCCTCGATGCTGGGCCGGGCACACCTGCGCTGGGACGAGGGGGGTCGCGGCTTTGAGGGGACCGTGACTCGCCCCGCTGATGTAGTCGCCGCCGAGAGCAGCGACAATTGCCTCACCTGTCACGACGGGTCGGTCGCCTCGGATGCAGGCCACGATCGCGCGTCCACCGGGCTGTCCTTCAGCGGAGCCGGGTTCGGCCGCTCGGGTCATCCGGTGAGCGTGGAGTACCGGGCCGGCGAACCGGACGCCCCGCCGCTGCACACGTCGATGACCCTCGACGAGCGGATCCGCCTGTTCGACGATCGCGTGGAGTGCGCCTCGTGCCACAGCGTTTACGCCCGCACGCCGGGCCTCCTGGTGGTCTCCAACGAGCGCAGCCGGCTCTGTCTTTCCTGCCACGACCTGTAGGGTCGGGTGATTCCTGCGCCTGGGACCATCTCGGCAACTCCGGTCCCAGAATGGGGATTCGTGACAATCCGCTCCGCATGGCTGGGGCAGGTCACCGGCGCTAGCATTGCGTGGAGCGGAGTCCGGCGACGCCTGGGCGCGGCGCGAACTTGGCATTGTTCTTGCACCCCTGCACGGCGAACCGATAGAGTGGATTTCAGATCATGACCAATGTTCGCATCAAACTCGCCATCGCACTGCTGGTGCTGCTCGGAGCAGTCGTGCTGCTCGCGAAGGCCGCAGCAGGCGGCGGCTACGTCTACATGATGCCGGTCGACGAGTTCGTCGCCAGCGAGAAAGCGCAGGCCCGCCGCACGCGCCTGACCGGCGTGGTGTGCGAAGAGCACGTCGACACCAGCAGCGCCCTGGGCGTGGCCAGTTTCGACCTGCTCGGCGACACCGGCCGCGTCACCGTCAACTACACCGGCATTGTGCCCGACATGTTCAAGCCCGGCCACGAAGTGATCGTCGAAGGCAAGCTGGACGAGAACGGCACATTTCAGGCGGATATCCTCATGACCAAGTGTGCCAGCAAGTACGTCTCGGCGGATGAAACGGACCTGCCGGCGGAACACCCCGCGCACGTGGATGAGGCAACGTCAACGGAGCCGGCCGGATGATCTCAACAATCGGGAATTTCAGCTTGAGCGCGGCGATGCTCGTCGCCGCGGGCGCGATCCTTGCAAGCGTCTATTCCGTCCGATTTCGCTCGGAAAGGGCCGCCGCGCTCGCCCGCTGGTGCGTCGTCCTCATCGCCGTCTGCTTCACCATCGCCGCGGGCGCCTTGCTGCGGGCCATCCTGCACAGCGACTTCCAGTTCCAGTACGTCGTCGATTACACCGAGCGCGCGCTGCCCACCGGCTACAAGTACGCCGCCTTCTGGGCCGGACAGGCGGGCAGCCTCCTGCTCTGGGCGTGGATGCTCGGCGTGATGTGCGCCATGGCGGTGTGGCAGTACCGCAAGAAGACCGGCGGCGAGTTCGCCCTCGCCACCGCCACGATGGCCCTCGTGCTCGCCTTCTGCGCCACCGTCCTCATCCTCGACTCCGATCCCACGGACGGCTACACCAATCCCTTCACGCTCGTCAAACAGGCGATCATCCCGGAAGACGGCCACGGCATGAATCCCATGCTGCAGGATCCGGGAATGATCTTCCATCCCCCGCTGCTCTTCCTCGGCTACGCCGGCTTCACGATTCCCTTTGCCGTGCTCATCGGCGTGCTCGCCGTCGGCAGGCGCGACAATCGCTGGCTCGCCGACATCCGCCGCTGGGTGCTGGCGAGTTGGGTGTTTCTGACTGCCGGCATCGTCCTTGGCGCATGGTGGGCCTACGTCGAACTTGGCTGGGGGGGTTACTGGGCCTGGGACCCGGTTGAGAACGCCTCGCTGCTCCCCTGGCTCACCGCCACGGCGCTGCTGCACTCCATGGTCGCCCAGCAGCATCGCGGCATGTTCAAGATCTGGAATGCCAGCCTCGTCGCGGCGTCCTTCATCCTCTGCATCTTCGGCACGTACCTCACGCGCAGCGGCGTCATCCAGTCGGTGCACGCCTTCCCCGAGTCGTACATCGGCCAGATCTTCCTCGCCTTCCTCGTGCTGCTCGTCGTGGGCAGCGTGGCGCTGATCCTCATTCGCCTGCCGCGGCTCTGGACGGAGCACAGGCTTGAAGGCCTGATCAGCCGCGAGGGCGCGTTTCTGTTCGGCAACATCCTGCTCGTGGTGATGATGCTGACGACGCTGGTTGGCACGATCTTCCCCATCCCCAGTGCCTGGTTCGGCGAGGCGATCACGGTCAAGCCGGAGTTCTACAACGTCATCGTCGCGCCGATGGGCTTATTGCTTGCCTTCATCATGGCGCATGGACCGCTGCTGGCCTTCGGCAAGACGGCGGCACAGAAAATCATCCGCGATGTCACGCCGGCGGGCATCATCTCGGTGCTCATCACCCTCCTCACCGTGATCTTCTCCAAGGGCATTCGCGCCGGCTACGTCGAGGCGTGGCAGACGCTGGAAGAGGCCCACGCCTCGCTTGGTCTTGTGGCGGGAGTCAGGGAAGGAATGGCAGCAGCGATCGGCCCCACCGCGGCAGTGCTGTCTGTCTTCATCGCCTCGCTGGGCACGTTCGTCGTCATCATCAGCTTCATCAAGACCGTCGCCGCCCGCCGCAAGGGCACGGGCGAGAATCCTCTCGCCGCCGCATTGCGCCTCCTCGACGCCGACAAGCGCCGCTACGGCGCGCAGGTCGCCCACCTGGGCGTGATGCTGCTGATCCTCGGCGTGGTCGGCTCGAGCGTCTTCAAGACCGACCGGCAACAGGTGCTGACGGTGGGCGAGCCCGCGCAGATCGGCGTCTATGAACTGACGGTGCTTTCCCTCAACAACACGCGCGGCCCCAACTACGACGCCACCGCGGCGGAGGTGCGTGTGGTCGGACCCGGCGGCGAGGCGCTGGTGCTCAGGCCCGAACTGCGCCGCTACAACAAGTGGCGCCAGCAGGTGAACGCTGAGGTGGCCCTGCAGTCCACGCTGGTCAAAGATGTGTACCTGATTCTCGGCGGGTACTCACCGACGCAGGCAAACCTGCAAATCCTGGTCAGCCCGCTGGTGGTCTGGATCTGGCTTGGCGGTATCGTTCTTTGCGCGGGCGGCATCTACGCCATGCTGCCCCGCTTCCTGCCGCGACTCGCGCACGAGCCGGTGACGGTTCGCCCGGACGCCGCGAACGCTTCTTCTGCATCTTCGTCTCGGCCGGCTCTTCGACCTGTCTCTCGTGAGGCCACAGAAGCGGAGGCTTCCTCATGACTCGCACGACACATCGCCTGAGTATCACCAGTCTGCTTGCGGCGCTTGCCGTTCCTTCTCTCGCGCTGGGCCAGGCCGACAAGTTTCCCCTTCTCCCACCGGACCAGCCGCAGGCACAAGAGCAGACGCCCATGATGGGCCGCGGCCTGGCGATCCAGGCTGTGCAAGGCACGCCCGGCGCTGCGCCTGTCGGGGCTGTGCCCGCGACGATTCAGTTGCACAACCCGCAGACCGGCGCGGTACTCGAGACGGTGCAGACCACGCTGGACGAGCACGGCGTGATCATGATCGAGAGCTTCGAGCTGACTCAGCCGTTCATCCCCGTCGCGCAGATCGAGTACGCCGGCGTGACGTATTCCTCGGCCGGCGAAGTCATGAGCCCGCAGGGGCCTGGCCAGAAGGTCACCGTCCAGTGCTACGAAGTGACGGAGGAGACGACCGCCTGGAGCGTCGCGGCGCGGCACCTGCAGGCGATCCCGCATCCGCAGGGCGGCCTGCAGGTGCAGGAGATGCTCATCATGGCGAACCCCGCCAGCAAGACCTGGCTGGGCACGCAGGCGGGCGAGAACCGCAACACCACCGCTTTCGCAATCCCGCAGAACGCCACCGACGTACAACTCGGCCAGGGCTTCCACGGCTGGTGCTGCACCGAGAAGACCGGCAACATGATCATCAATCATCTGCCGCTTATGCCGGGCCAGTCGCGCCTGACGATCGGCTATCGCGTGCCTTCCGACAGCGAGGGTGCGGCCCGCATCGCGGTTTCCTCGCCGGCGCCGACGCAAAGCGTCGCCGTGATGCTCGGCGGCGGCTTGCACGCAGCGCAGGTCGACGGACTCAACGCCATGGAAGCCGGCATGGGCGGCATGGGCTCGTCTGACAGCGAGATGTACACCCAGCGCAACCTCGCCCCCGGACAGGGCGTGTCGCTCCTGCTCGCATCCACCGGCCCCAGCGCCGAGATCGCCCGGGAAGCCGAGTCGCAGAACCTCGCCAAGATCGTCGGAATCGTGGGCGGGGCGCTGGTGCTACTCATCGGCGTGGTCTTCATACTCGTCAAGTCACCCAAGGCCGGCGCCTGAGCCGAGCAGCGCCGCGTACCGCATGACCAGCCTCGCGACCCAGCCCGCCGCGTCCGACAGCGCCCAGTGCGCGGCGGCGGTGCGGGTGGAGGCGCTGGCCAAGACGATCGATGAGAAGCGCATTCTGCGCGACCTGAGCTTCGACATTCCCGCTGGACGCTTCACCGCCCTTCTCGGCGCCAATGGCGCGGGCAAGACAACGCTGCTCAAGATCCTTGCGACGCTGCTCCTTCCCAGCAGCGGTACGCTGGCGATCTTCGGCCAGGACTCTAGGCGCGATTGCGCCAAGATCCGCTCCCGGGTGGGACTGATCGGGCACAACGCCATGCTCTATCGCGATCTCTC
>CAZZPX010000114.1:0-872 GCA_964655955.1 uncultured Phycisphaerales bacterium
GAAGGGGAATTCCTCGTCTTCCTCTTCGTACTCCATGTCGTCCATCTCCTGGGTCGCCTGCTGGAGATCGTCGATCATCTCCTTGACGGAGGTCATGAGCTGCATGGGGACGAAGGCGGTGCCGCCCATCTCACCCTCGCCGACCGTCATGGCGAAACCGACAGGGGGCATGTCGGCAGGCACGTCAATGGGGATGCCGAGGAACATGCCCGCCATCGGGGCGACCATCTTCGCCAGCGCGCCCACGCCGAGGTATCCCTCGACGACGCGACCGGCGGGGAGCAGCTTGCCGATCGACTGGATCGCGCCGCTCGACGCCAGCGTCTCGCCGGCCTCACCCTCAAGCCGGCTGACAACCTGCGCGGCGAAGGCCTCGTCCGTACCCATCGTCTGGACGACGGCGTTCTTGGTGGGGATGATGAACCCGCGCGGCCCGAGACCGCCGAACATCATCATCATGCCCTGGCTCGCCTGCTGCATTTCCGGCGGGAGGATGAAGTTGAAGCTGTACTTGGCGGCCTTGCGACCGGCGATTTGGGCGGCGTCCGGCTGCAGGCTGGTGGTCGTCTTCATGCCCTGCTGTTCGGTGCCGTCCATCTCCATGATGGCGTCGGTCGCCGCCTGGTACGCCTTCTCGGGGTCCTTGCAGTAGCTGATCGTGACCGTCTTGGTGAGCAAGCCGCCGATCAATCCGCTCGGAGGCATGTACACCGCGGTCTCCTGAGCGGTCGGTCCGTTGACCAGGGCTTCGTAGTCGGCCCGGGCGGCGTCGTAGGCCAGGGTGGCCTGCTGCAGAGCCACGCCATACGGCTCGGCCACGTCCGGCTCGCCGTAGACGACGCCACCGGACGAAACGTAGAGGAACCGGCCCA
>CAZZPX010000114.1:882-8527 GCA_964655955.1 uncultured Phycisphaerales bacterium
TGCACTGCTCGATCATGGCCCAGGCGGCGTCCATGCCGGCCTGCTGGCCCGAGAGGTCCTGCAGAGGCTTGAGCATCTCGAAGGCGCCGCCGTCCATGCCCATCGCGAAGAGAAACTCGCCCGCGGGGGCGTTGCGGATGAGCGGGCCGGTCGCCCGCAGCTTCTTCGCCGCACCGTGCAACTCCGAACCTTCCTTGAATCCCGCGGCGAGATCCAGGTTGACGCCAAGCTGGCTCGAGTTCATGCCGATGGCGAGCACGTCGATCTGGGCGGCGATTTCCTTGACGGCCTGCTGCTGCTCGGCGGCCTGGCCCATTCCGGGTCCGCCCATCATCATCGCCATCTTCATCGCCTGCTCGTAGGCCTGCATGATCGGCTGCATGTCAAAGATGACGATGGACGCGGCGCTCTTCTCGGCGGTCTCGAGCACGCCGGTGGGGAGCTTCTTGAGACGGGCGCTGCCGGCCTTGGCGTCGGGCGTGAAGCCCTCGAGCGTGGCGCTGTCGGGGGCCAGGGCGACGTACCCGGCCGTGAGCTTCTTGGCGTACATCGGCTCGCCCTGCAGGGCGATCTCGGTGATCCCCGCCTCCGCTTCGCCGCCCAGCGAGGTGACCAGGGCTGCATAGTCCGTGAAACCGGCGATGAGGACCATCTCGGGCTCCTCGCCGCTGGCAGGATCGAAGCTCAGAAAGATCATGCCGATCGGGCTGGAGGTGTTCAGCCCGCTCTCCACGCCGAGCACCTGGCGCATGGCGCTCAGCTTGGGCGCCATCAGCCCCAAGGCGTCATAGAGGCCGTCGATCTTGGCTTCGAGGACGCCGTAGTTGGGCGTGTAGATAGCCATGGGGGCGCCATCGGGCACCAGTTCGAGGAAGCTGCCATCATCGGCTCGCGACAACGGCGCCAGGGCGAGCATCGCCAGCACGAGGCAGGCGCTGGTCGCCAGACGCTGCATTCGGGTGATCATTGGGTGTACCTTTCGCTGTGTTCTCACTCGTTCTCTATCCCAAAAAGCACGCCCCACGTTCGCGGGGCCAGGATCAGATGATACCGAAGCGCCCTGCGGGCGTTCCATCGGGGCGCAACCGATCTGCACATCGGCAGGATCGGCCGCACCCATGTCTTTGGGTTCCGCGGGGAGTCGCTTTCGCGTCCGATTTCGGCGTCGGCTTGACCAGGACGGCTTGGGATCTAGGATGGCGCTGCGTTTTGCTGACGACTTGAGTGTCCGATCGGGCGAAAGCCCGGTTCAGGAGCGTTTGCCGTGATACCGAAGCCGCCGCCGCGTGACGGCCAGTTGGGTTTCCTCTTCATTCCCCCATTCCGGGTACAGGGGTTCTCGATCGCCGGCGAATGGACCGCAATCCAGGTGCCGGAGCTTGACATCTGCTTCGACATCGGCACGTGTCCGCGAGCGGCGTTGTCGAGCAAGTACATCGCCCTGTCGCACGGGCACATGGATCATGTCGGGGGACTGCCGTACTACTTCAGCCAGCGGACGTTCCAGGGGATGGGGGCGGGGACGGTGATCTGCCACCCGCAGCTCGCCGTCGCCATCGAGCGCATGATGCAAAGCTGGATCGACGTCGAGCAGCAGCAGACGCCGCACGCGGTGATTCCGCTGGAGCCCGAGTCGGAGATCGAGATCAAGAACAACACGTTTCTGCGCGGCCTGCCGATGGATCACACGGAGAGCGCCCTGGGCTACAGCGTGATCGAGCGGCGGACGAAGCTGAAGTCGGAGTACCTCAACCTGCCGCAGGAGAAGTTGCTGGAGCTGAAGCGGCAGGGGGCGGAGATCACGCGGGAACTGCGAATTCCGCTCGTCACCTACACGGGGGACACGTTCGCCGGTCCGCATCTGATTCGGCGGGAACTGCTGGAGGCGAAGATCGTGATTCTCGAGTGCACGTTCTTCGAGCCGGATCACAAGTCGCGCGCGAAGGTAGGCAAACATCTACATGTAGATGATGTGGCGGAGTTGCTCCCCAAGCTGGCTGCGGATCTGGTGGTGCTGGTGCACCTGTCCCGCCGCACGAACCTCGCCTACGCGCGCAAGCGCCTGGGGGAGGTGGTGGGTGCGGAGCAGGCGGAGCGTGTGGTTTTTCTCATGGATCATCGCAACAACCGTCATCGCTACGAACGACAGCGGGAGGAGGCGGAGGCGGCTGTGGCGGCGCAGCAGGGGGTCGAGGCGGGCGACTGAGGCGCGTCGCGCGCGCCGTCTGCGACGTTTCGCTGAACTGCCGGTTGACACTTCGCCAACTGCGTCGTAGCTTTTCCCTTGATGCGTTTGACGTTCGTCCCGGTGGGCGTCCGGGTGCTCAGTCGTGCCGGCGACGGGACGGGAAAGACCACACACCTTCGCGCTTGCGAGCGCGCTTCGAGTCGTTAATTCTCAATGTCGACGGAAAATCCCCGTGAGATATGGGAGCGCGTTCTTGCGCGCCTGCGGGCGGAACACCCGGACGTGTGCCGCCACTGGTTTCGGGCCATTCGCCCGCTCGGGGAGATTGAAGGCTCGTTTCGCGCGGTCGTCGAAACGCCGGTGCACAAGAGTTACCTCCAGAAGCAGTGTGCCGGCTATTTCAACGACGCGTTGCAGCAGGAAACCGGCCGGCTCGTGCCGATTCTCTTCGTCGGCCCCGAGTCCGCCGGGGCGCAGAGGGAGAGGCAGCAGCCGAACGGACACCTGCCGCTGAGTGCCATCTGCGACGATGTGGTCATCAACCCCGACTATACATTCGAGAACTTCATTCCCGGGCCGAACAACCAGTTGGGTATCGCCGCCGCCCGCGCCGTCGCTGACGCCCCCGGCGAAGCCTATAACCCGCTCTTCATTCACGGCGGCGTGGGCCTGGGCAAGACCCACCTGCTGCAGGCGGTCTGTCAGCGCATCCTCGAATGCGAGTCGCAGCGCACGATGCTCTACGTGAGTTGCGAGCGCTTCATGAGCCTCTTCATCGATTCCGTGCAGCGCGGCGAGTGCAACGCCTTCCGGGATCGCTTCCGCCACTTGGACGTGCTGGTGATCGACGATATACATTTTCTCGCCAACGGTGATCGCTCGCAGGAAGAGTTCTTTCACACGTTCAACACGCTGTATCAGGCGCGCAAGCAGATCATTCTCTCCTCGGACGCCAAGCCGGACGAGATACCGGCACTGGAGGAGCGGCTGGTAAGCCGCTTCAACTGGGGGCTTGTCGTCGAGATGACGGCGCCCTCCTACGAGACGCGGGTGGCGATCGTGCGGCAGAAGGCGAAGATGCGCGAACTGGACCTGCCCAACGACGTGGTCGAGTACATCGCGCGCAAGACCGAGCGCAACATCCGCGAACTGGAGGGGGCGATCACGCGCGTGCAGGGACAGGCAATGCTTACCGCCGGACGCATCGACATGGACACGGCCCGGGCCGCCCTGGGCGACAACGGCCAGGTCCCGCGGCAGCGCGCGTTGTCTGTGCCGGTCATCGCGGAGGCCGTCGTCGATCACTTCGACATTCGCCTCACCGACCTGCAGTCGAAGAAGCGCCATCGTTCGGTGACGCTGCCCCGCCAGATCTGCATGTACCTGGCGCGCAAGCACACGAGCCACAGCCTGGCGGAGATCGGCGGGTTCTTCGGCGGGCGCGACCACACCACCGTCATGCACGCGATCCAGGCGGTCGAGGGCCGGCTCGAAGCGCAGGAGAACATCCGCGACGACGTGCGCATGATCGAACTCAAACTCAAACCCTCGGATTGACACCCTCGCGCAGCGCAATGGGGGCGCGGCACCTGCCGCGCGGCTATTCACGCGCTCGCATGGCCAGGGCGCCGCGCGTACCGACAGCCCGCGTGCGAATCCTGTCGATACCTGTCGCCGGGAATCGCCCGGCGCGGACGTACGGCAATGCCCTGCAACCGCACCAGCTCACCGCGAACGCGCACGGTTGTCGGCGGTGCCGCGAGCGTTGAGTTCGAGACTGCATGCGCCAGGCAACCGACAAGCCGCCCCCGGGCTCCGGTGTGCCCAAGTTGCGGTTGCAGCGCAGGTTGCGACGTCTCGCCCCGATCTTTCCCCAGGGCGACAGGCCTAATTAAGATGAAGAAGGTGTTTTAAATTGACTCTTCATAGACTCGACGCCCCGCCCGCTGTGAGCCGGCTGACACGTCGGGCAGAAGACGGTCGCCCGGCCGATCACACGAATACCGACGAGGGGCGTGCCGCAGCCGCGACAGGGGAGCCCCGCGCGGCCGTAGACGTTGTGCCTGGTCTGGAAGTATCCGGCTTGTCCCTCGGCGTCGAGGTAGTCGCGGATCGTGCTGCCGCCGACGTCGACAGCCTGGCGGAGGACTGCGCGCACGGCCCGCGCCAGCCGCGCCCCTTCGTCCATCGTCAGCGACGCGGCGGGCGTCAACGGATGCAGGCCGGCACGGAAGAGCGATTCATCGGCGTAGATGTTGCCCACGCCGGCGAGGCGGTCCTGGTCGAGCAGCGCCGCTTTCAGGGGGCGGCTGGTCTTCGCCAGGGCCCCGCGCAGCGCGGCGGCACGGATCGTCAGCGCATCGGGCCCCAGCAGCGCCCAGGTCTCGTCGAGTTCCACTCGGTTGCACGCCGGCCAGACGACGCCGAACCGCCGTACATCGCGGAAACACAGTCGCAGCGTCGCACGGCGCTCCCCAGACCGCCTCAGATGCCAGATGAGGTGCAGGTGATTCGGTTCGTCACGACCTGGCCGAGCCGGCAGGACGAGAAGCTGGCCGGTCATGCCGAGTTGCACGCGCAGGAAGCGGCCGTCCGCCGCCTCGAGCGCAAGCTGTTTACCCAGTCGCAGGCAATTGGCGATGCGGGCCCCGTGCAGCAGGTCGGCGGCGGCTACCCGCGTCCCGTTGCGGGAGGCATCCGTGGAGCGCCGGCCGACCACGCTGGGCTGGCGAACCTGGACGCGGCCGACGATCAGGCCCGACACATGCCGCAGCAGCGTGCGGCGAACCGTTTCAACTTCGGGCAACTCGGGCATGGCGGCGATGATAGGCCACGCGGGCACATCACATCAGCGCCAGCCACAGGACGGTCAGCACCGCGCCGTTGTTCAGCGCATGGGCGACCATCGGACCGACAAGCGAGCCGCGCCATTCGCGGATGATCGCGAAGCTGATCGCGAGGGACATGAGGACGGGCACCGCCGCGAGGCCCTGGGGATGAATCACGGCGAAGATGAACGCGACCAGCAGGGCGGAGGGCACAAACGCCAGGCGCGTACGCACATAGCCGAAGAGGCTGCCGCGAAAGAGCGCCTCTTCCACAAACGGCGCAAAGACAGCACCCAGCAGCAGGACGAGAATGCGTTCAAGCGTGCCGCCTTCCGCGATCCAGAGAATGACCGGGTGCGCGAGCACCGGGGGCGGCCCGTCTTCGGCCCCCGCAGGCGCGAGCACGATGGTCAGGCCGAGCGTGAGCAGAAAGCCCGCCGCCACAATCGGTAACCCAGCGAGGTAGCCAACAAATCCCATCGCCGCTTCGACGGCGAATCCGCGTCCGCGGTGCAGGCCCAGATCCCGGGCCACGGCGCCGCGCCGGCTGGGACATCTCAGCAGCGGCCAGATCACAGCCAGCAGCGAGACCACGACCAGGCCGATCAGGGGCATCGGCCCGACAGGCACACCCAGGCTTGCCAGCACGGCCGCACCACCCTCCACGACAAAGGCGCTGCCGCCGAGGTAGACCGCGAACGCTTCGAGATAGAGTTCCGCCGGCCCCGCCGCTGGTGGAAGAAGAAAGTGCAGTGTGCCTTGGGCTCGCAGCACCGATCCGACGATCAGCAGGACCAGCCCGACCGTCGCCGCCACGAGCGCAGCGATCAGCAGAGCCGCAAAACTGGTCGTGGCGATCCAGGCGGGTCGCGAGGCGGCCGCTGCCGGCGGACTGCCCTGCGGCTCGCCCCGTGCCACGAGCACAGCACCGAACCACCCCAGTTCGCGGCGGAGCCGCTCCGCCTCGTCGACCGGCGCCGGGCCCCGTCGCAGAATGTTGGAGCGGACAAGTTCCTGCAGGGCGAGGTTCCGTTCATCTTCCGCCTCGGCCGGGTTGGCGGCGAGGATGAGCAGGGCCCGCGTCACGGCGGCGAAGCCCGGATCCAGTGTCGGGTCGCCCTCTTCGGGGATGTCAGGGACTTCAGCCAAGCCGGCGTGATCCGCTGCAAGTCGCTTTATCTCCTGGATTTGAGATTCATCAAGCGCTGCCAGGCTGATCGCGACGGTGTCGAACGGGTTCGGGTCGGAGATCATCGCGGCGGCGTTATAGGCGGCGATGTGCGCCGCGAGCCTGGGAGTGACCGCGTAGGGGTTGATGTTCTCCTGGAGGCTGTCGCGGACGGTCGATGCCGCCATGCCGCCCTGGGCGATCGCCGCTTCACTCTGCGTCAGCAGCGGGTAGATCAGCCGGGCTTGCAACTCGATCATGGGCAGCGCCAGCGCTTCCTCCCGCGGGCCGTACGCCTGCGTCGCCGACTGCCCGGCGATACGGCTGAGGTGGTTCATCACCAGGATCATGACGACGCTGGCGACGATCACACACCAGCAAGCGAGCGGCGAGCTGCGCGGCCGGTGCGGCAGGGGCGAGAGCGGGTCCGAAGAGGGCGGAGCTGGCGGAGGAGCGGAGGGGTTGTCGGTCACGGTGGATCCTCGGTGCAGAAGCGCTGCTCTGCTAGGTTATACGGACGCTCCCGTCGGTGGGCCGGCTGGATGCATCGCCGCGCGTCCGGCGTCGGCCTGGCTGACTTGACAGTTCATCGGCCTTGTGTATCCTTCCCGGTTCGCCTTTGGTGGGAAAAGAGGCGACGCTTTCCGAGCGCCTGTACCGGACAGACGGGCGGCGACGCAACCTTAGAGGTGGCTTGATGCAAAGGCAGACGTATTTCGCAAAGGCTGGCGATGTGACTCCGCAGTGGCATCACGTCGACGCCGAGGGCAAGATCCTCGGCCGCCTCGCCAGCCAGATCGCCCTCATCCTCATGGGCAAGCACCGCCCCGAGTACACCCCGCACGTGGACTGCGGCGATTTCGTCGTCGTCACCAACGCCGAGAAGATCACCGTCACCGGCAACAAGATGACCCAGTGCGTGCGCAAACGCTTCTCCGGCTATCCGGGCGGCCTGAAGATTGAAACCTTTGAGCAGGTGCTCGAGCGTCACCCGGAGCGGCTCATCGAGGACGCCGTCCGCCGCATGCTGCCCCGCGGCCCGCTCGGGCGCAAGATGTTCAAGAAGCTCAAGGTCTACGCCGGCGTCGAGCACCCGCACACGACCAACAATGAACTGGCGCTGTGAGCCGAGCGGCAGGCGCGCTGAGAACGAATACGGAAGAGCCAACCGATGATTGAAAAGAACGATTCGAAGATCGAGGCCGGGACCACGGAGATGGAAGAGGCGGAGCAGGCGCCGACGCAGCCGCTCGCCGCAACGCCGCTGACCGAAGCCGTGATCCCCGCGCCTGCCGCGGAGGCTGAGGAGCAGACGGAGACCAAGCCTCGTCCGGCGGTGCGTTTGACCGCTTCGCGGCCGTGGGTGTGGGGCGTGGGGCGTCGCAAGTCGGCCGTGGCCCGCGTCCGCATCAAGCCCGGTTCGGGGGCATTCAAGGTGAACGAGCGAGAGGTCGACAACTA
>CAZZPX010000115.1:0-1217 GCA_964655955.1 uncultured Phycisphaerales bacterium
GCACTTGCGGGAGTGGCTCCCCTCACCGCCAACGGACACAGACGCGGCGCAGGCGCGCTGACGCTACTCCGAGCGCTTGGGCGGAGATCCCCTGCCCGCATCGGTTCTGGCCAATCCCGCACCCGTCTCGACCTGCCTCCCCAGCCCGTTCGCGCCGTTTCATCGCTCGCCTCGCTGCACGATGAACGTATCCGCAGCACTTGCCGGCCTGGGCCGAGCCACGATCGCCAGCCCCAGCCGGGCCAGGAGTTCCTCGATCTGCTCGCCGCGGCGACGGATGCGCCTGATCCCGCGTCGCTGTGTGCGCGGCAGCAGCGCTTCGGGCAACCGATTGCGCAGGCGATAGCAGAGGTTCGCCGGTCGCGTGTCAAAGTGCAGGTAGGCGACGCCTCCCGCTGCAAGCGCTGAGGCGAGCCGCGTCAGGATCTCGGCAATCTTCTCCCAGCGCTCGATGTGCTGAAACACCAGAAACGACCAGGCAAAGTCGATCGGCCCGCGGTCCTCCCACGGCTCGCCCACGTGCAGCCCCACGATGTTCTCGATCCCCCGCTCGCGGCAGTTTCTCCGCAGCGCTGCGAGCATTGTCGGGGCGACGTCGATGGCCAACACCGTCTCGAAGTGAGACGCCATGGGCAGTGCCACGCGTCCCACGCCGCAGCCGATCTCCAGCGCTCGGCAGCGCCCACTGCGCCACGGTGCCGTCTCGGCGAGGATCCACTCCGCATGACGCCGGCCCGACGCGAAGAACTCGGCACGTCCCGCTGCGCTCGCTGTCGCCTCGCCCGTGGCGATGTAGAACTCAGCGTTCTCGCGCGCCAGTTTCTCCCAGACATTGTCGCTCCCGGCGGCAGCGCCTGGGACGCGCTGCTCGCCGTCGACGTCACATGCAGGTCTCACGGTTGTGAGTGTAACCGGAAATGGCACGGCTTCTGCGGTGGACCGGCACGATGAGAGACCCGCCATACCCGCCTCGTCAGATGGGTACATCGTCGTCGCCCGCCGCCGGGGGCCGCGGCATCTCCTCTTCACTGCCATAACTGAAGTCGATTCCCTCGATCTCCGCCCACACGCGCAGGGCGCTCAGCGTCCGGTGCGAGACTTCGCGGTTCTCCCGGCCCTTGACGGTCGCCACGACGAACTCCGCCATGCCCTCCGGGCGCTGCTCCCGCCTGCTGCGCCGCTGCACCTCGAGCGTGCAGCGCTCAAGGCCCCAGCCG
>CAZZPX010000115.1:1227-8499 GCA_964655955.1 uncultured Phycisphaerales bacterium
CTGGTGGATGAGGGCGTGCGGCGGGACGATCCGTCCAGCGCCCTGCCTAAACCGCGCAGCCGCCGTCCTCTGCCACGCATTCTGTCGCCTCGGGAAGTCGAGGCGCTGCTCCTGCGCGCGGAAGAGGAAGCTGTCACCGGCGAGCATCGCCTCGACATAGTCGCAACTCGCCGCGCAGTGCCGCATGTGCATCGCTTCGCGCATCAGGTCCTTGCCGGTGAGAAGCTGTTCGATGCAGTGTGCATCGCCGTCAAACGGCGCGCGGGGAAACTGCAGGTGCATGATCTCGTCGAGATAGTTCGTGTTGAGCGACAGACCGGTCCGGTCGTGCCACGCTTCGAGCGTGCGCAGCGAGTCGAAGCGGCGGCGCGCGGACGGCTCGCCGAGCGCCCGGACAGCGACGAACTGGTTGAGCATGCGGGCATACTCATCCTCGAAGCTGCGGCGATCCACACGCGCCAGCTCAGCGAGGAACCCGCCGGAGACGCTGTGGAACATTCGCGCATCCGCGAATATGCGCATGGCGCTCGGCCCGATCGAACGCATGTGGTTCCACTGCTTGAGGATCGGCGGATCGCGCAGGGTCTTGCGCAGGCTGGTGACGAAACGTAGTTCAGCCGCGCTCGCCGTCACCCGAGTGAAACCGCGCACAGCGCTCGGCGGCAGGTCGCGCATGGCCAGCACTTCGCGACGCGGCAGGCGCGAGTCCTCGCGCACGGACATCAGCAAGTCGTCAAGCGAGAGTTCCGCACCCTCGGGCGTTCCCGCGATGAGCGCCGCCAGCATCGGCGCCTGCTGCAGAAGCTGGTCGAACTCGGGCACGCGCTGGGCGAGCCAGACGAAGAGATACCCCGCCGCGTCCTCCGGCAGGGCGTGCAAGCTGCGCAGCCGGCCCGGCCCCAGCAATTGGCAGAACCAGCGCAGATGTCCCGCGGCCCGTCCCGAGACGGGCTCCGGACGACGTCGCCGCGGCGCGAAGGGGTCGGCGTACGCCTGGCGAGGCGAGACACGTACGCGCTGCCGCCAGCGCCGTAGCTGCGAGGCGTGAAAGTCCACTCTCCGCGGGTCAACTCGCCGCCAGCGCGGCTCGTCGACGGTCAGGTCGAGATAGGACACATCAATCGGCGGGCCGCAGACAATCGCAGTCCCCTTGAGCGACTGAAGATAGAGCCCGTGCCGGGAGTCAAACGCCGTCGAGAAGCTCGTGCTGAGGAGTTCCATGGCAACTTCCCTGTCACCAGAAGGAGGAGTCGAAGCACGGGCCATCGTCGGGAGGTTGTGTGTCAAGTGGCGCTGACGACAGGTTCTCCCCGGACATGCGCGGCGTCACGCGTGACGCCGGGCGCCCTCGATCTGGCAGAGGATCGTGCGATCGGTGATCTTGTCGTCGGCGGCGAGCAGGAACGCCTTGTTGAGGATGATCGCCAGGATTCGATCGCCCTCAAAGGGGAGGAATAGACTCCGGCCGCTCGGCCCGGCCTCCATGCCGCTCGTGGGCACGATGCACAGATAACGATCGCCCGGCTCCATGAGGACATTACCGCTGCCCAGGTGGATCTTATACGTCGCCTTCCTCCCGAGCACCACGAGGTAGCGCTCCGTGACGGTGCAGGCGTCAGCGATGGTAAGACGCGGCGCAAGGCGCTCGAGCAGCGTCCGCCTCGTCTGCGCCGTCTGGGAAAGCTCGCCAAAGGAGTAGCCATGCCAGTAGTCGGAGAAGACGCCCTCCGGCCCACCATCATGCCACTGCGGGTTGTTGCCGACGCTGGCGACGCCGATGAAGAGGTCCACGTCGCGCATGATCTCGCTGAGAACGAGCGGGGGCACGCTGTCGAGGCGCAGCGGGTGATTGGCCAGTTCGTCCTCGGAGCCGCGCGTGACGTAGCGACCACCGCTGGCGTGGCTGCGGTGCTCCGCCGCATCAAGCCGGTAGAAGCGGACCTGGTCCGTCGTCAGGAAGCGATAGGCTCGAATGCGTCACGAAGTCCGCCGAGTACTCATCGCCGATCGTCTCCACCCAGAACTCCGCGCGCAGGCCCCAACGCTTGAGCACGCGCTGCGGCGGCTGGTAATCCGCATCGACGCCGAGGCGAAGCTGATACTTCCAGCCGCGCTGCGCCGCCAGGGCGCTGAACTGGTGTTGGCGGAGGATGTGGGCGGCGAAACGATTGGAATACACCTCGGTCTCGCGTTCGGCCTCGGTGAGCAGATACACCTCGCGATGGGCCTGCTTGAAGGGCTGGGTGACGGCGTTCGCCTCGAGGAACTCCCGCCAGGCGAGCACATCGCTGCGGACGTCCGTGCTGCCCGGCCGCGACTGCGGATGGATCGGGTGCCAGAGGGACACGCTGGCGGAGGCGGCGGGCTCGTACGCGGAGCCGTCGACACGCACGAGCCGACCGGGTCCATGGGGCGGATCGTTCGGATCGTCGCGCAGCCACATCGCCGCGGTGGTCGCCTCGTCGTCCTCGAAAACCCAGATGAGCCGACGGGCGATCGTGCCCACCAGCGGATGATCGAGATACCGCTGCCGCCACGTCTCATACGGCCATGTCTTCTCCTCGAGGAAGAGACTGTCGATGCGATCGCGCTGGGCGGGCAGCATCTGCTGAAGATCCTTCGCCGTCGCCCGCAGTTCCTTGAGTTCGTCAGCATGGTCGCGCTTGACGCCGGCGGGCACGGACTTGAGCGCCTTGCCCGTGTCATTGATCCAGGAAAGCGTGACGGCGCTGCGTCCAGTCGTACCCGAGATGCGCAGGACGGCTCGGTGCTCTCCCACACGCTCTTCGCTAACGCCCACCTCGCTGAGGCCGTAGGCAGGCACCGCCATCTCCTCGATCTCGTCGCGGGGCAGGTTCTCGCGCTGAGCGGCGGCGTCGAGGGCCTTGGCGAGCATCTTCTGCGCCGTACCGAACTTCACCTTGATGCGCAGGCGCGCAAGCTGCGCCAGGCTGTCTGGTCCGGGCATGGCGCCGAGTGCGTAGACGGCGGCGTTGCCGACCTTGACGATCCGCGGGCCGACGCGGGGAATCCTGCGGTAGCAGGAAATCGCTAAGGCGCCCAGGGCCCGCGCCATCTCCGCGTTCGGCTCCAGGGCGGCGATCCAGCAGAGCCCCTTGAGCACATCGCCGTGTTGTTCCTTGATCTGCTCCGGATGGAACGGCCAGTCGCGCCACTGCTCGCCCGGCACGTCCCGCGTGCGCGGCAGGTCCACGAGAGGAAACCACTCGAACAACTTCGCCCGCACAACGCTCAGGCCGATCGACTCGATGCATTCGCGCGCCTGCTTCAACCACTTGCCGTTGGGCGTGCTCGACGACGCCTCTCGACAACGGAAAAGCAGCTCTTTCCAGTCAGCACGCGCCTGCTCATCCATCGCCCGCAGGTCTGCCAGCGCTTTGTCGGTCCACGCTTCGCCCGCATCCATCGGCAGCGCCGACACGGGCCGCAGCAAGCGCTCGATCCGCATGGCCAGTTTGACCTCCGCGGCATTACGCAACACGCGTGCATTCGCTTCCAGCCGCGCCAATTGCTCGCGGATCTCTTCATCCTCGTGGAATTCGCGCCAGTGCTTCTCGAGGAAGCGCACCAGCGCCGGAATGTGCGGCATGACCCTGAGCAACACGATCCCAAGCCTCACAGCCTCGCGCAGGATCTGAGCGACTTGGCGACGCGTGAGCGGCAGAGTGGGTCGCAGCAGTTTCGCTGCGAGTTCTGCGACCGCCAGGGCGTGGTTCGCACGGACGTGGTAGTTCACCGTGCCCAGGTAGGGGTGGTTCGGAAAGTCGTCGTCGCTGTCAACCACATCCCCCGAGGCGCGGAACAACTCCACGACGGTCGCCGCCGCCAGGTCCGGCGGGAACTTGCCACACTCCTTCACGAAAGGCGCAAGTTCTTCGTTACGCCGGATCTGAGCGTACGGCGGGCAGGCACGAATCAGTCGCTCGACGAACTCCGCTGCATATTCTTGTACGCCCCCCTTGTCCATCATCCACCTGCAAGTTGCACGAGACGGAGGAAGGTGACTTCCGTTTGCGGCTGAATCTCGATGCGCTCGTCCAGCGACTCGGTCTGCCGCTCGCCGACCAGCACGATCAATTCCCGCCGCTCATACGCTCTGATTGCGAACTCGAACTGTCGTTGCCAGTCCGCCTCCCGCCCCCGACGTGCCCAGGGACCGTTGAGCGCCACCTCGACTGGCGTCGGTCGGACCAGGGCGCGATCCTGCGGCGACGCCACCGTGCTGCGCTCGCGCCGGTTGTGATCGTCGACCTCCTGGTATACGCGCTCCCGAATCAACTCGCGGACGGTAATGGAGTGCGTGGGAAACTCCAACTCCAAGGCGCGGGCCTCACCCACAGAAGACGCCGGCTCGTCGCGAACCTGCAAGGTCACTGCCATTGCACACCTCTTCCCGCCGACTGGCGGCATCAGGCAACCTGCCGCCAGAATACCTGCGAGTCGGCTGCGCGCCTCGACCATCCCCGGCAATTGCGTGTCTCGGCCGCGCCGCCCGCGCAGACACTTCCCGCACCCCGTCGCTTCGTCGCATCACCGCTCAGTCGCATCGCTGCTTCTCCGATAGACCAGCATGGAGATGCCCTGGTCCAAGCGAACCCGTCGCCGCGCCGCGGAGCGTTATCGGCCGGCCGGCCTGCGCTGCGACCTGGGCGACGTGGTCGACCTCTCCGCGTCGGGGGCTCGCCTCAGCCTGGACGCCCGCCACGCCTGCGACATCGGCTCGCTGCTCACGCTCACGCTCACACCGGCGGACGGCTCAGGCACGGTTCGCGTCACCGGCCACGCCGTGTGGAGCAAGCGCACAGGCGTCCGCCGCAAGGAGGTCGGCGTGTCGTTCGTGCGGCTGCGTCCGAGCACGGCGGCGCGGCTGGAGACGCTCGCCCGCACCGGCTCGCTCGCCGGCGCTCCCGACATCGACGACGCTACGGCCTACGGCACCGGCTGGCAGGCGGACTTCTCCCACGAGCCGACCGCCGATGCCGAGCACCGCGCTGCGCTCGGCGTCTCCGCAAGCGCCACGCTGCCGGAGATCCAGGCGGCGTTCCGCAAGCTCGCCCGCCGCTATCATCCCGACCGGTCCGGCGACGCGGCGACGCAAGGTGAGTTCATTCGTGTGACCCGCGCCTACGAGGCGCTGAAGGCGGCGCTCGAATTGCAGGGCGCGCAGCAACGCCAAGCGGGATGAGGGCCGCCGACCACGCACGCCGCGGGTGCGCGAGACGTCGCGTCCACGCGCGGATTCGGAGTCGGTGCCGGTGCGCACCGCTGAGGGGACTCCGCGGCTCGTTTCGCCGCTACCTGCGAATGATCACGCGCCGGCCGTGACTTGACTTGGAAGCATCGCCCGGTTGATAGTCGGAGATGATCTCCGCCGGGAGGGCAACCTCGAGAACTGCCTGGCCCGCCTCGTCGAGGATCGACAGGCCGCAAAAGCCGTTGCCGTCCTCATCCCAGTAGCCGACGGCGACCTGTCGGGTCTCGCCGTCCTCGCCGAGCACTTCCAGCAGGGGCGAATCGACGTCTTCGGGGATGACGAGTCGCAGGCGCTCCGTACCGCTGCGGTCGAAGAGGTGGATTCCCTCGTGATCGATGAGCGCATGGCGGCCCGCCCCGCCGATGCGCAGCTCGCCCACGGAGAAACCGCTGGCGTTGAGCCCCGCGACCCTGATGCTGTCCGCCTCGATGTCGCCCGCTTCGAGAGTCCGGATCGTGGCCCGGCCGACGTCGAGTGTGTTCGTGTCGACGGCGCTGGGGCGGATGCGCTGCCCGGCGAGGTCATCCGCCGCGGCGGCGATAAGCAGTCCAGTGGCGAGCAGCAGCCCGGCCGTGGCGAGCCTGCGCAGCCGGCGGTTCTGCCGCTCCAGGCGCGACAGGCGCGCTTCGAGTCCCGCGATGTCCTGTTCGGTCATGTCGGCCCTCCGTTCCGCGGCGGGAGCGAATGGCGGCCGCCGCACCGCCCAACAGGATAAGAGAGTCGCGCCGGGGCCGCCTTGACGGCGAAAACCGCACCGACAGGGCCGAATGATCCCGTCACCCCGGTTTCCGGGCTCGGGGGGCGGATCAGGGCAGACGCATATGGCCTGAATCCGACGAGACGGGACTGCGGCCGGGACGACCCACCAGCTCTGGCGAGCCGGAAACGGGGCTGGCGGGAGCGCGTAGATGTCGATCACAAGCCGGTTGCGGTCATATGCGTTGGCCCTGGGGGGCGGGTCCGGAGGTGAAGCCGGGGCTTGCCACGGCCGAAGAACCGGCTATATTGTGTGGCCCCCGCGGGTGTAGCTCAGCGGTAGAGCGTCACGTTGCCAACGTGAATGTCGACGGTTCGAATCCGTTCACCCGCTTTTTCCCTCCGCTTGTCACCGATTGACAAGCCCCGCCAGAATCGCGACTTACAGACGATCCGGTCGAGCCGCCCGCTCGGCCGGTTTTGTCAGCGTTTGCCCCTTCGGTGCAGCGATTGCCGGCAGTTGGTACAAGCGTTGGTACAAGCGTTCGCGGGTCCGTTCCGGTCGCCTTCGCTCGTTTCGGCTCATCGTCCAAGGGCAGCCCGGGCAGCACGTCCAACGCGCCCGCCACGTCGAGCAGCTTCGGATCGGTGTAGACGCCCATCGTCAATTCCAGTTTGCTGTGCCGCATGGCGGCTTGTGCGGTTCGCGGCGAAACCCCGCCCCGGCTCAGGTGCGTTCCGAACGTATGCCGCAGGCTGTGCACGTCCACCACGCGGCCCCGCTCGTCGCGCTTGGCGATGCCGGCGGCTCTGGCGTCGCGGTCGAATACGCGGATCAGCCCTGCCGGCACATCGAACAGCCGCGCCGTGTCGGGCAGCTTCGCGGGGATCGGCTCGCCTGCGGCCCGTGCGTTCGCCCTGGCGGCTTCCAGGCGGTCGCCTACCCATCGCCGCAGATCGTCCGCCAGGTCACCCCGCAGCGGCAGGTCGGCCCCCGTGCCGGCCTTGGCGTCGGCGGCGTGCAACGTGGCGTAGGCGGTCCGCCCCGGTCCCGGGTCAAGCTCAAGCTGCCCCACGGTCAGCGATGCGAGTTCCGCCTTGCGAAGCCCCGTCAGCACCAGCGTTTTGTAGATCAGCGCCCGTTCCCGGCCGGTCCGCTCAAGCTCCGCGATGAAGTCGGGTTTCTCTTTCAGCACGTCCCGGGCGCGGGCGGCAGCGGCGTCGAGCGTGTCCGGCGTCAGATCCGCTTTCGTCCAGGTCCGCCGGCCTTCGCGCTCGGCTTCCGGCAGTTCGATCGTTTC
>CAZZPX010000116.1:0-8483 GCA_964655955.1 uncultured Phycisphaerales bacterium
CGAGATGCGGGCCGCCGACTACGACGACTGGGTCACGCCCACCAAGTCCAAGGACGGCCGGCCCATGCACGGGCTCAACGGCGACATCCTGGTGTGGAACCACGTCACCAAGCGCCGCCACGAGCTGTCGTCGATGGGCGTTCGCGTCACCAAGGAGACGCTCAAACAGCAGCTCAAGATCACCGGTCAGGAGCACTTCCTCAAGCTGCCCTACCACAAGATGATCCTCAACGACGAGATTCCGCTGTCGATCGGCGGCGGCATTGGCCAGAGCCGCGTCTACGGGTACCTGCTCAAGAAGGCGGCGCTGGGCGAATGCAGCGTCACCGTCTGGCCCAAGCAACTGCACGAGGTGTGCGAGAAGCACAACATCCAACTGCTGCGCTGAGTCGTCGCCCGCCCACGCTGCTCGATGCCTGAACTTTCCCGGGGACTCGCGACTTCGTCGCGACGTCCCCGGGCTTTGCAATTGGGGGAAGAGGGTGGTGCTACTGGCGCAGCGCCACGATGGTGGCCGGGGCGCCGGGAGATTCGTACGGCGCGGTCCAGCGGCTCCAGTCGAGCGGCCCCGGCGCGACGTGCAGCAGGCCGCCGACGTATTCGCCGTCGCGCACCTCGATGCGCTGCACGATGCAGTAGCTGAGCTGACGATGCGGCTGCGCGCCAGCGGTATCAACGCAGCTCACGCGTATCTCGATGAGCAGCAGGCGATCGCGGTCGAAGCCGACCCACTCGCCGTTCACCCATTTGCGGCGTGTCACCGCGGGCTCGTCCGTAATGCGGACGCGGCGCTTGTCGCTCTCCTCGCGCGCCACGACGCGGTCCCAGTCGCGCCACATGCCGCCGGCTGTGGGATTGAGCAGGCGGTGATCCTGCCAGCGAAAGGGCTCGATGCCCAGGTGCAGCATCGAGTCCTCGACGTAGCTCGTCCATTCGAGCCACTCCAGGCGCAACTCAGCACAATCGCAGGCGCTGCGATCGAGTTCGATGGCGACTTCCAGCACTGAGCCGACGCGATAGTCGCTGGCGAAGAAGGGCGTGCTCGCCCACACGTCGAGACTGACGAGACAGTTTGTGGCGGGATTCGGCTGGACGTCCCCCGGTTGTGAGGCGGCGTCCTTCCGCGGTGCTGCACTGGCGGTCTGTGCGGCGGCAGGTCGCTCGCTGAGGGCCGCCGCTTCCAGGCGGAACCCTCCGCGTGACACGGTCTTGTCGCAAATGACGCTGGCGCTGCTGAGGAGAACGAGCGCGCATGAAACCGTGCCCAGGCTGCGCAGGTGATATCGATCGCGAGCCTTCGGCATACCACCACCGTGCAATTGGGTCCGGCTTCGGGCGAGCGCCTTCCGTCAGCGCTGAACCGCCGGCGCTGCGCGGCGCGGGTGCAATCCGCACAGTTCACCATCAGCGGCGCCGATAACCCCGGGCCACATCCGTACCCGACTACTCGTTGCCTCCATGCATCGGGTTGCAGCAGACAACATGCCGCGCATTCGCGGTCACGCCAGCGGGAATCCACGAAACGTGAAACATCGCCTTCTCGACTTACTTCTCCGCCACGATGTACACGATCCAGGAGGGGCAGGGCTCACCCTTTTCGGACGGCTTGAAGACGCCGTTGCCTTCGCCTGTCTTCTTCTCCGTGCCTTCCCAGTACACTGTGACCGTGGAGAAGCCCGCCTCGAGCAGGACGTCGCGCAGCTCGGGCAGCGACCAGAGGCGCCAGTTGTAGCTGAACGCCTTGCGCAGCTTCGAGCCGTCGGGAAACTCGAAGTGGATGTAGCACTGCATCTGGTGCGTAATGGGGTTGAACTCGTCCTGATCCCAGACGTAGGAGAAGTCTTCGTATTCGCGCGTGTCCTCGCGCAGTTCGTGCATTTCGGAGCCCCCGCACGCATCGAGCATGAGCATGCCGTCGTCGGCAAGCGCTTCGAGGACGCAGGCGAAATAGCGGCGCATGGTGGCGCGATCCTTGAAGATCCAGTAGCTGAAGTTCATGCCCAGCACGACGTCCATCGGTCCGAAGCGCGAGAGGGTGTCGACTTCGAGCACGTCGCCCTGGATGAGTGTGAGGCGCTTCGCCTTGTCGCCAAGCGGTTCGACGTTGTGGGCGCGACCCCAGGCGAGCGTGTCAGCGTCGAGATCCACGCCGACCGCGCGATTCTCGGGGCGGCGGCGGATCCACTCGCAACTGGTGTTCGCCGTGCCGCAGAAGTCCTCGCGCAGCCACACCGCCCGCCGGCCGCGCAGCTTCTTGTAGGTCTTGTCCACGAAGTCGATCTCCGCCTCGACGCACTGGACGGACTGCTCGTAGAGCACGTGCTTGTCGGCCCGGCGGGCGAGGGAGGCGCGAGACTTCTTCCCGCGCTTGGCGGCCTTCTTGGCCTGTTTGGAGGCGGCTTTCCTGTTCCGGGACTTCTTCTTGGAAGGCATTCGTGTCTCGCTGCGTGTGCGCCTGCAGCCCAGGCGCGTGGTCGTGTGGTCAGCCGCGGAGGGGCGGCGGGCTCTCGAGGGGAATCAGACCCTCCCTGATGCGGGCGCGCTCGCGCTGCGGGGCATGACCGTCAACTGCAAGGCGGCGCCGGGGGGTTGAGCGGGGCAGCAGGATAACGCACGCGGACACGCTTCGCAGCGGCGCCGCGGGGCGGGCGTCGCGGCCTGCGGGAAGTTGTCCAAGTTCCGTCTGGGAGGGGCCGATACAGTCAATCCCGAGTCGTCGGTTGAACCCGCCACTGCACGCCGCCGTACTCCTCACAAAGGCGCGTCGGCAGGCCCACGCTACCATAAGCCCCGCGGCTGCGAGCGTGCCTCAGACCCTCGGCGGCTGACTTGCGACGAGGCCGCCCGTTCCCACCCCCGCGTAGAAAAGGATGCAGAATCGATGAAGCTCACCATGGTCGGCACCGGATACGTCGGACTCGTCACCGGCACGTGCTTCGCCAACACCGGCAACGACGTCATCTGCCTCGATGTCATCCAGGAGAAGATCGACACGCTCAAGCGGGGCGAGAGCCCCATCTACGAGCCCGGCCTGACCGACATGATCAAGTACAACATGGAGCATGGCCGGCTCCGCTTCACCATCGACAAGCAGGAGGCGTATCGCGACGCGGAGATGATCTTCATCTGCGTGGGCACGCCGACCGGCGAGGATGGCGACCCCGATCTGCAGTACATCTACGCCGCTGCCGACGACATCGCGGCCGTGATCGACACGCTCGGCCCGAGCCAGAAGCCCAAGACGGTCGTGGTCAAGTCCACTGTGCCGGTGGGCACGAGCCTGAAGGTCGGCGAGCGGATCCGCAGCCGCACCGCCTGCCCCTTCCACATCGCCAACAATCCCGAGTTCCTCAAGGAAGGCGCTGCGATCAACGACTTCAACAAGCCGGATCGCGTAGTGTGCGGCGTGCAGAACGACACGGTCGCCGAGCAGATGCGCGAGCTGTACGAGCCGTTCGTACGCCAGGGCAACCCCATCTACATCATGGACATCCTCTCCAGCGAGATGGTCAAGTACGCGAGCAACGCCATGCTCGCCACCAAGATCTCCTTCGTCAACGAGATCGCCAACCTCTGCGAAGCCTACGGCGCGAACATCAACCGCGTGCGCGAGGGCATGTGCAGCGACAAGCGCATCGGCAACCAGTTCCTGCACCCCGGGCTGGGCTACGGCGGGTCGTGCTTCCCCAAGGACACGCTCGCCTGCATCAGCATGGGCCAGGCGTGCGGCCGACCCGCGAAGCTCGCTCAGGCGGTGCACGACGTCAACCAGGATCAGCGGCAGAGCTTCTGGAAGAAGGTCACGGATCACTTCGGCGCGGACCTGTCGGGCAAGACGTTCGGCTTCTGGGGCCTCGCCTTCAAGCCGCATACCGACGACATCCGCGAGGCCCCGGCCCTGACGCTGGCGCGCTGGGCGCTGGAGTCGGGTGCGAAGGTGCGGGCGTACGATCCCGTCGCCGCGCCCAACAGCAAACGCGAGATTCCCCAGCTCGAGATCTTCGACAACCAGTACGACGCCATCGAGTCGTGCGACGCACTGATTATCTCCACGGAGTGGGATGAGTTCCGCCAGCCTGACTTCAACCGCGTGGCGCAGGCGCTGAATGAGAAGGTCGTCTTCGACGGCCGCAACCTCTATCGCCTGGAGAACATGCAGAAGCTGGGCTTCTCGTACTACTCGGTGGGCCGCCCGCCGGTGAACGCGCGGAAGGCCTCCGCGGCGAAGCCGGCCCCGGCGGCGGCGAAGTGCTGAGACAGCGCGATTGTTGAGACGGAAACCGAGGCGCGGTGATGCCTTCATCATCGCGCCTCTTCTTGTCAATCCGGCGCTGCGCTGCCGCGATCATTCGGCCTCAGCGTCGCGCTCCTGGCTGGTCAGTTCTTGCAGCACGCCGGACAGCTTCTCGTTGAACTCGTCCGGCTTCTCCAGCATGGGGAAGTGGCCCACGCCGTCCATCAGCACGGCGTCGAAGTCGGCGTAGGTGCGGTTGCCCTCGATGTTCGTTTCCATGCTGCCCGGGCCGTGCGGGGCGGCGTTGACGCAGCGGATGGGTACGCTGGCGTTCTTGAAGAGGTTCGGATAGTCGAGCGCCGAGAAGTCCTTCATCAGCCCCAGCGCCACTTCCTTCTTGGTCTTCAGTGCCTGCTCGCTGATCCACTCGGCGAGCCTGGGGTTCGTGCCCGCCATGCCCGCCATCATGGCGCGCAGCGTCTGCTCGTAGTTCGCCTCGAAGGCCGCGATGAACTGCTGCATCTGCTCCTCGGGGAACTCGAACGCGGCGTCGTGCAGCGTGTCCACGCCGACGATGCCGATCACACGCTTGGGCATGCGGTGCGCCGCCTCGAGCGCCACCGAGCCGCCCATGGAGTGGCCGACGAGGATGACGCGGCTGAGGTCGAGTTTCTCCGCGACCTGCTGCACGTCGCCCGCGAGCCCGAGGATCGACCATTTCTCACGGCTCGTGCCCGACTCGCCGTGTCCCGCGAGGTCGATGGCGACGACCTTGTAGTCCTCGGCGAAGTGGTCGAGTTGATGCTTGAAGAAGGAGCGGTTGCACGACCAGCCGTGCAGGAAGACGAGCGTCGTCTCACCTTCGCCGCGATAGTCGTAGACGATGGTGACGCCGTCCTTCGTCTTGAGGCTTTCCTTGGTGACGGCGATTGCTTCTCGGGCCGGTTCTTCCTTGTCCTGCGCGTAGATGACGGGAGCGAGTGCAACGACGGCGAGCAAAGCGCAACGTGCGAGCAGTGGGCGCATGGTGGTTCCTCCTGGATCAGTGTCCGCTGCGCACCATTCTATGGCGCAGCGGTTCACGCCAGGCGCGAAGGCAGGAGGACTGAAGTCCTCCTGCCTGTGGGGCTCGTGGGCGAGGTGGGGGCGCCGCGCGGCTTACAACTGCTCGCTGGGCGGGATGGGCGTGGGGTTCTGCTCGGGGCGGTTCAGCGTCAGGATCCACTTGCCGTAGAGGAAGATGCCGAAGGCCGAGATGATTCCGATGCCGCCCAGCACGTACCAGACGATGGCGATCGACGGGTGGCTGGCGTGCATGTCCTGTGTAAGCGTCCAGGCGTTGCCGCCGGTGATGTCGACGAGCCAGTCGAAGGCCTCGCCCTGCGGAATCTTCGTGGTGAACTCCACGGGGTTCGCCTGGATGAAGCTCTCCAGGTTCTCGGCGAGGGCGTCCTTGGCGACGCCGAGTTCATCCGCGACGCCGATCATGCGGCCCCATTCCAGTGCGATCTCCCTGGACACGGCTTCGAAGCTGCTGAGCATGTCGATGAAGGTGGCCTTGTCGAGCGCCACAAGTTGCTCAACGGGCAGGTTCACCTTCGCCGCGACTTCCTGAAGCTGGGCCACGGCTGCGGGGTCGCTGATGCCGCTGAGCGAATGATTCGCCTGGTCGACGATGTCGAAGAGTTCCTTCGCCCGCTCCTTGGGAACCCACTCGTGCTGGGTGAGCGTCTTGACGAACTCGTAGCGATCCATGGCGAGCAGATCGGCGGCGGTCTTGTCGATGCGGGCGGCGTACTCGCCGACGACATCGGTGGAGGGCAGGTCGACGGTGTGTTCGCCGACGAAGTCCTCGATCTCCTGGCGGGAGAAGCGGTCCTTGGAGGCGAAGCGGTCATAGAGCCAGGGCGCGATCTTGCCCTCCAGCGTCCAGCCGATGGCGAGGGGGACCTGCGAGAAGCCGAGGTACATCGCCTTCTTGTCCCTGGGGGCGAAGTTGCCGATGAACTCGCTGAACTTGGGGCTGGAAAGCATCTCGCCGATAGAGAAGATGCCGATGGCGCCGACGGAGACCCAGCCGGCCGTCGAGTAGCCGCTGGCGAACATGGCGGCGCTGGCGAAGAGCGTCCCCACGACCATGCTGGTCGTCGCCGTCATCCGGGAGCTGATCCAGGCGAAGAAGAAGCAGGTGATCATGATGAGGCCGGCGTTGAGATTGAGCATACCCTCGGGGAGGATCTCCTCGCCCGCTTCGTTCGTGATGACGAAGAAGTTGACGATCTCGTTTTCCGACTTCCCGCCGTGGAAGAGCGTCTGGATGATGTCGCGCGTGTTGACCCAGTCGTCGATGTGCACGGGGAGCACATCGAAGAGGGCGTTGAACATGAACCAGAAGCCGGAGAAGAGCAGCAGGTAGGTCCAGACATGAGGCTTGAGGATCTCGTGGATCGACTCGCGCCAGAGACTGACCTTCTCGAGCTTACCCTCCTTGCGCAGGCGCTTGCGCTCCAGACGCTCCTCCTTGCCGACATCCTTGTAGGTGAGCAGGAGAAGGCACTTGATGGAAATGATGAGGGCGCAGGCGATGAAGACGAGCGGCCAGCCGCTGTCCAGCCAGGAGACCTTCTCGACGAGACCCTGCATCTTTTCGCGCATGAGCCCGGCGATGAGCGGGCCAATGAACCCGCCGATGTTGACGGTCTGATAGAAGATGCCCCAGGCCATCGAGCTGTTGCGGCGAGTGGTGGAGCGGACGACGGTGCCCTGGATGCCGGGCTTGAAGACGGCGGTGCCGATCGCCAGCACCACAGCCCCGGCGAAGAAGCCCCAATACCCCGAGAGCCAGGGGATGTCGCGGGCGAAGATCGCGGAGACGGCCATGATGGCGTACCCCACGATCTTGAGAATGGTGGAGACGAAAATGGTGAGCTTGTAGCCGTACTTGTCCGACAGGCCGCCGGTGAAGATCGGCAGAAAGGACTGGACGAACGCCCAGATCATGAGCAGCGATCCGAAGGTGGTCATATCCACGCCCAGGCCGCCTTCCGAGACGGGATCCTTGGCGTAGAGGGCGGCGACCGCCTTGACGCCGTAGAACGCCAGGCGCTCCACCATCTCCATACCGCCGCACACCCAGAAGACGTAGCTGAGGCTGGCGATGGAGGCGAAGAGGCCGAGTTGCTTCACATCCACGAAGGACGTCGACTGTTCGTCAATCAGATCTTGCTGGGGCTTGGACATAGCGGCTCCGGGAGTTGGCGGCCGGTGCGGCGCGAACGCGCTGCGAAGAGTGCGCAAAGAATACCGATCCGCATATCGCTTTGCCCGCGCCGCAGGCCGGCGAAACGCCCGGTCCAGTGAAGAATCTGGCGGTCAGCTTTCCCCCGGGCCGCGAGTCGCTCCGCCGGCCGCTCAGGCGAGGCTGATGCGCTCCTTGGTCCACAGCGCCGCCCCGGGCGGATCCTCCGCGACGCCGGTCGGCATCGCCAGGTGCAGCGTCACCGGCTTGATCAACTCGACCTCGCCGCTGATCTCGTGGTCCAGCGTGCGCATGGCAGCCCCCCAGTCCACGTTGATCGAGCCGCACTCCATGCCGGTCGACTTGCGGATGCGTGGCCCCCGGCCGCGGACGTAGCGGTTCGCCGCGGCCAGTTGCACGTTGACGACCTGCCCCTGGTGCTTTTTCTGCACGCCGATGGGCTGGTGGATCACGCCGAACGCGCCGCCTTGCGCGAGGAAGGCGAAGTGCACGTCGCGGGCGCCCTCGCGCACCTTCAGCGTTCCCACGGGCGGGCGCAGGTGCACCACCACCTCGCAGGGATTCTCGTGATGGTTCTGGTAGTAGAGGCTGATCTCGGCCCGGCCGCGATTGAGGCGCACCAGCGGCATGAAGCAGAGGCCGTCCGTCTCGAAGTAGCGTCCGCCGGTGACGTTCTTGAGTTCATCCGGCGCCTTGGGGGCGACGCTCATGAAGTAGATGAGCAGCACCCCGGAGAGGGCGAACAGGCCGAGGCTGGCCCAGCGCTGATAGAGCACGACGTCGGACCCGGGATCCTGCAGCGTGCCGTGGAACATCCAGACGATGAACGCCCACATGATCGACCCGCAGAGGAGAACGACCAATACAGTATTTCGCAGTTCGCGCATGGCTTGCTTCCATCCTGGCGTCACATCCGCGCGGCCGGATCGTCAGGGATCGCAGCGCACCCACGTGTTCTTGGTGATCTGCTCAGCCGAATTCGTTGCCGTC
>CAZZPX010000117.1:0-4974 GCA_964655955.1 uncultured Phycisphaerales bacterium
GCTCTGGAGCCCGGCCGACATGACGATGAAGGTGACACCGAGGCTCAACCACACCGTCGTGGCCGACACCGCGACGAGAGCCCACGTCGGATCGTTGAGGAGATCGATGTTCGTGTCGAGGTAGTAGTTGATGAGGCCGATCTGTGGGTTGAGCAGCGTGATCCACATCACCGACGCCACCGCAACGGATGTCGCGACGGTCGACGAGAGCGCGGCAGTGGAGCTGCGCGCCCCAAGCGGAGTACAGAGGAAGCGATGACCCAAGCTCCCCACGACATGTCGCGCCGTCCGCGCCGGGTCGATGAGCTGATCACCAGTGACCTGATGGTCAAGCTCGATCAGCTCGACGTCATGAGCCGCAAGATCTTCGCCGGCAAGCTCCAGGGCGAGCGGCGGAGCAAGAAGCGCGGCCAGAGCGTCGAATTCGCCGACTTTCGCCGCTACGTCGCAGGTGATGATCTGCGCTTCATCGACTGGAACGTCTACGCCCGCCTCGACAAGCTCTTTCTCAAGATCTTTCTGGAGGAGGAGGACCTCTCGCTGCAGGTCGTGATCGACACGTCGGCGTCGATGGACTACGGCCGACCCAGCAAGCTGGTCTTCGCTCAGCGCCTCGCCATGGCCCTCGGCTACATCGGCCTGGTGAATCACAACCGCGTGACGCTGACGGCATTCGGACACGGCGGTGTGGTGTCGCGCCTGGCGAATCTGCGCGGGCGGCGACGGACGCAGGAGATGGGCCAGTGGATCCTTGATCTCCCGGCAGGGGGCGAGAGCCGCTTCAACGACGCCATGCGGGCGGTGGCGCTGGCGCGCCAGGGCAAGGGCGTCATGATCGTCATCAGCGACTTCCTGCTCAAGAGCGGCTACGAGAAGGGCCTGCGCTATTTGCTCGGCGGGGGGTATGACACCTTCGTCCTGCAACTGCTTTCGCGCGAAGAACTCGAGCCCGACACCGCGGGCGGTCTGGGCGGCGATCTGAAACTCACTGACATCGAAGATGATGACGTCGCGGAAGTGACGATTTCCTCGGCGCTCATCAAAAGGTACAAGGAGAACCTCGCCGCGTACTGCGAAGCGCTGCGGACGTTCTGCGCCCAGCGGTCGATGATGCACCTGCTGGTTCGTGCCGACGCGGATCTCGACGAGCTGATCCTCGAGACCCTGCGCAGAAGGGGGCTGCTCAAGTGACGCCCGCTCTGCCTTCAACGAGCCGCGCCCGTCAGGAAGCGGTTTCTGCGGGATCCGATCGCGGGTTCCCCGGAGGCGGGACTCATGCTGATCGGCACGCGCAGCCGAGGTCGGACCAACTTCCTCAGGCGCCAACACCGCTCCCTTACGGTCGCGGCTCGTCCGGAGGACAATGCGCGCTGCGGAGGATGCCAGCATGACCTGGGGCGCCTTGCCACTGGCGGGACTGGTCGCGGCGATCGCTGTGCCGCTGCTCATCCTGCTGTACTTTCTCAAGCTGCGCCGCTCGCCGCGGCCGATCCCCAGCACGCTCCTCTGGCGCAAGACGATCGAGGATCTGCGGGCGAACGCGCCGTTCCAGAAGCTGCGGCGGAACCTGCTGCTTCTGCTGCAACTGCTCGTGCTGCTGCTCATCATCTTCGCCATCGCCAAGCCCGGCATGCAGGCGGAAACGCAGCGGCCGGATCGCGTCGTCATCATGATCGATCGCTCGCGCAGCATGAACGTCATCGATCCCGGCGCGGAGCAGTCGCGACTTGACCTCGCCAGGGAGGAGGCGATCGAATTCGTCCGCAGCCTCCCCGAGCCGAGCGTCTTCTCCAAGGCGCGCGGCAAGCGGCCGACGCTCGTCATGATCGTCAGCTTCGCCGAACAGGCGGACCTGGTGAGCAACTTCACCGCCGACAAGGGACAACTCGTGCGGCGTCTGCGCGCCATCGAGCCGACAGACGGCCGCACCAGGATCGGGGAGGCCTTTACCTTGTCGCGCGCGTACAACCGCAGCGTCGAGGCCGAGACGCGCGGCCAGCTTCTCGAAGATCCCCCGACGATCGAACTCTATACCGACGGCAACATCCGCGACATCGCCGAGCAGACTCTCGAAGGCGAGACGGTCAACCTGCATCGCGTTGGCGTCCCCGAGACGACGGACAACCTCTCCATCACCGCCATGGAGGCCACGCGGCTCTATGACCGCCCCAGCGACCTGAGCGTCTACACGACGCTCGCCAACTACGCGACGCAAACAGTCGCAACCGACGTGCAGCTTGAACTGAACGGCACGCCGATTCAACTGCTGATGGTGCGTCTGCCCGCGGCCGGCGTCGATGCGGAATCAGGCGAATTCGTGGCGGGAACGCGTGGCATCACCTTCACCGTGCCCAACCTCACCACGGGCGGCACGCTGGCTGCGCGGCTCTTGCGCGCCGACGTGCTTGAGGCGGACAACACCGGTCTTCTCATCATCCCTCCGCCCAAGATCGCCAGGGTCGGCTACGTCAGCGACAGCCCATTCCTCAAGCAGGCGCTCGGCGGACTCCCCATCGATGCGGAGAAACTCACGCTGGCCGAGGTCGAGGCTGCGGTTGCCGGGAATCGCACGGGGGCGTACGACGTGCTCATTCTCGACGGCGTGCGGCCGCAGGGGCCGCTGCGAACGGGGCGGTTTCTCACTTTCGGCCCGCCGCCGCCCATCACCGGTCTGGTCAGCGTTGAGGCGCGCAGCGCCCCGATGTCGGCGAGTAACTGGGATCGCCGCCATCCCGCCATGCGCAATCTGCAATTCGACGATCTGCTGATCTCGCAGTACGAGGTGTGGACGCTCCCCGACGACGCCCGGACCATCCTGGAAGGCCCCGCGATTCCGCTCGCTGTCTCGATCAGCCGCGGCGACCTGCAAGCGCTGGCGCTGGCATTTCGGCCGATCCACTCGACCTGGCCGCTGCGCCCGAGCTATGTCATCTTTCTCGCCGACGCCATTCGCTATCTGACGGATCGCGGCCAGTCCGCAGTCGCGGAGTCCGTCGAGCCGGGCAGCGTCATCAACGTGCGACTGCCCGCCCAGGCGCAGAGCATCCGCCTGCAACTGCCCGTCACCGGCGCCAGCCAGAGCTACAGCGCCGCCGACGCGGGCGCGCTCAGCTTCGGCCCCGTCGAGCGCGCGGGGCTGTATCGCTTCACCTACAGCCTCGATGGCAAGGAGCAGCAGCGTCTGGTCGCGGCGAACCTCTTCGACATGCAGGAGAGCCGCGTACAGGCGCGCTCAGAGTTAACGCTCGTGCGCGAGCAGATCACCGCCCAAGAGCCGGGGACACGCACCGGCATGCGAGCGCTGTGGCCCTGGGCCCTCATTGCAGCGCTGGTGCTGATGCTGTTCGAGTGGTGGGTGTACAACCGCAAGGCGTACCTATAGAGGAGCGAAGTTCGGTCCGCTCGCTGGGTGGAGTCTCATTCCTTTTCCGGGTCCCGCCCTTCATCGATGGCGCGCTGCGCTTCCTCCAGGCCGAGAAACTCGATCATGTGCTGATCATAGAGGCGCGAGTCGGTCTCGCGCGAGAGGTCCAGACGCAGCTCGTTGATCACCTTCGTTCCCTGGCCGATCCACTCGCGCCAGGTCTCGGCACTGATGTTCTGCTGGATGTACTTGCCGAGGGGTCCGCGGAATGGCGGTTCGGGCAGTTGCGTTCCCAGCCGGCCGGTCCGGGCGCAGCGGAAGTCCCCGCCGGCCACGACTCCGGTCTGCGCCGCCTCGCGCGGCTCCGGCACGTCGAGCTGAGGCACGTCCGCCCCCAGCGACTCGAGCAACTCACCCATCGCCAGCATCGGTTTGCGATCGCCCCGCTGCCCCGCCTCGAGGTAGCCGACGCGCAGGTAGTCCTCGGCCGCCTTCTCATTGCCGGCCTTGATCAGCGCCTCGCCGCCGAGCTGAAACGCCTTGCTCATGGCGGGGTTGAGATCCGTGCAGCGCTTATAGGAGGCGGCGGCCTCTGTCCACCGCTCCGCCTGCGCGTAGGCGTTTCCCAGGCTGAAATGCGCCATGTCGTTGTCCGGGTCGGCGGCGGCCATGTTCTCGAACTGGGCGATGCGCTGGTCGATGTCGGTGGTCATGCCTGTCCTCGTCTGGAAATCGATGTCTGCGCCATCCTAGGGCGCAGCGCCACGGTAGGGCGATGGTCGGCCGCGCTCAACTCCCGCGGCCACCTCGACTCTGGTACAAGATGGGCGTGGTCATGCGGTCGAACAACCCCCTTGCGGTCGATCTGGCAGGCATCGCGCTGGCAAGCCCGCTCATCGGCGCCTCGGGCACAGCCGGGTACGCGGATGAACTCTTCGATGTCGCCCGCCCCGGCGACTTCGGCGCCATCACCTGCAAGTCGATCACCGTCGAGGTGCGTGGGGGCAATGAAACCTGGCGCGTGATTCCCACCGCAACCGGCATGATGAACGCGATCGGCCTGGCCAACGTCGGCCTGGAGCGGTTCCTCAGCGAAATCCTGCCGCGCATACGGACCGCGGGCGTGCCGATCTTCGGCTCCGTCGCGGGCGGCAGCGTTGAAGACTACGTCCGCGTCGCGGGGGCGATGGACGGGACCGGCGTCCTCCCCGTCATCGAGCTGAACATCAGTTGTCCCAATACGGACGACGGCCGGCTCTTCGGCGATTCGCCGGAGCTGACGCGCGAACTGGTGGCGGCGGCTCGCGGGGCCGTCCGCCAGGCCAGGCTCTTCGTCAAGCTTCCCCCCTCCACCGGTAGTCTCGTACCGCTGGCGGCGGCGGCGGTCGAAGCGGGAGCGGACGGCCTGACCATCTGCAACACCGTGCCGGGCCTGGCCCTTGACGTTGAAACCGGAAAGCCGAGGCTGGCGCGCGGCGTCGGAGGCGTGTCTGGCCCGGCGATTCATCCCCTGGCGGTGCGGCTGGTCGCCGACGTGTATCGCGGCATTGCGCATGAGGCCGGCGTGCCGCTCATCGGGGTGGGGGGAGTCCGGTGCTGGCAGGGGGCAG
>CAZZPX010000117.1:4984-8481 GCA_964655955.1 uncultured Phycisphaerales bacterium
TGGCCGGGGCGGCGGCAGTGGGGCTCGGCACGGTCCTCTTCGCCGATCCGCGCGCGCCACGCAAGATCGCGGCCGGCCTGCGCGCCTGGGTTCGTCGTCGGGGCGTCGCCACGCTCGCCGACTTGGTGGGGAAGGCGGTGCTGTGAGGGGACGAGCCGCCCTGGAACGCGTATCGTGTCAGAAGTCGGGGGCGCTCCGCTCAGGCCGTCCATGGAGGTTACGGCTCCTCGCATCACGCTCCAAAAGACAGGGAGATCCCGTATGACAGGAATGACTCGCCGAGGTTCATTTGCAGCGCTGCTGGTTGCGGCTTTCTTGCTCGTCGCCATCGCGCCTGCCCGGGCCCAGAGCCGGCTCGGCTGGTTCGAGCTTGACGGCATGCTGCTCGAAGAGCCCCACCCGCTGGCCTGGATGATGGGGGGCGAGGCCGATCGCACGCTGCGCGACGTGCTCAAGATCCTCGATGACGCCGCCCGTCGCCCCAATCTTGACGGCCTGGTCGTGCGGCTCAAGGATCCGGCTTTGACGCGCACGCAGATCGAGGAGGTGCGCCAGGGCATCCAGGCGGTGAGCGACGCCGGCCGCACTGTCTACGTCTTCGCGGACAACTACAGCCAGGGCGCCTACATGCTCGCGGGCGCGGGCGACGAGATCCTGCTGCAGACGGGCGGCATCATCAATCTCATGGGCATCTACGCCGAGGAGATGTACTTCGCGGGAACGCTCGAGTGGCTGGGAATCTCGGCGGATTATCTGCAAGTCGGCGATTACAAGGGCGCCAGCGAACCGCTTGCCCGGTCCAGCCCCAGCGAAGAGTGGAATCAGAACATCGAAGGCGTGCTGGACGGCTTGTACGACCAGTGGCTGCTCACGATCATGCGCGACCGGAAGATGAGTCGGGATCGGCTTCTGGAGTTGCTCCCGGACGCCTTCGCCATGGACAGCGATGACGCCGTCGAGGCACGCTTCATCGATGCGGAAGTCGATATCCGCGAGTTGAGCGACTACCTCAAGGAACGGCACGGCGAGGACATGAAGATGGTCGATCTCGGCGGCGAGGGCGAAGGCGGACAGAGCATCTTCCAGATGTTCAACATTCTGATGCACGGCAGCGAGCCCAGCCATACGCCCAAGCGCTCGACCATAGCCGTGCTGCACATCATCGGCCCGATCGTGGACGGGGACTCGGCGCAGGGCGGGATGTTTGGCGGCGCCGCCGTCGGCAGCCGCACCATTCGCGAAGCGCTCAAGACCATCGAGAGCGAGGATCTCATCGAGGGCGTCGTGGTGCGCATCGACAGCCCGGGCGGCTCCGCCATCGCCAGCGAGACGATCTGGCAGGGGCTCAGGCGACTGCACGGCAAGAAGCCGGTCTACATCTCGGTTGGCGCCATGGCGGCGAGCGGCGGTTACTACTGCGCGATGGGCGGAGAGAAGATATTCGTCAACGACTCGTCCATCGTCGGATCGATCGGCGTGGTCGGCGGCAAGATGGTCATGAACGATCTCTACGAGAAGATCGACCTCGGCGTCTACCCGCACTCGCGCGGGCCCCTCGCCGACATGTTCAGCAGCAAGAGCGCCTTCAGCGAGACGGAGCGCCAGCGCCTGCTCGAGTTGATGACGGACACTTACGAGACATTCGCCGATCACGTCCGGGCAGCCCGCCCTGACGCGGACCTCAAGCGCATTGGCGAAGGCCGCCTCTTCACCGGTCGGCAGGCGATCGGGCTGCACATGGCGGATGAGATCGGCGGGCTCGAGGACGCCATCGCCGACGTCGCGGCTCAGGTCGAGTTGGGCGAGGGGCAGTACGACGTGCTGACCTATCCCGGACCGCAGAGCCTCGAAGACTTCCTCAGCTCGATGATGAACGTCAAGGCGCGCGCCAGCGCGCCCGAGGCGGCGTTCCTGCAGACTCTGCGCACGGTGATCGGCGAGCGCAACTGGCCGCAGGTGCGCGGCGCGTTGGAGAGTTTCCTGCTGCTGAGCGAGGAGCACGTGCTGCTCGCCTCGCCCCGGACGCTGATCGTGAACTGAGCAGGCGCCGAAAGGACCAGAGAGCGGAGATCGCCGCACGTACGTGCGCCGTTCTCGTGTCTCTGCATGTCGTTCGGGGCGTTCACCGCGGCGCGGCCCTGTAGCCGAGACCTGGCGCTCTCCTCAGTCCGGTGCTCCCTACACACTGAAGTACTTCGCCTCCGGATGATGCACCACGATCGCGCTCGTGCTCTGCTCCGGATGGATCTGGTATTCCGCGGAGAGCGTGCAGCCGATGCGCTCCGGGTCGATCAGGCGGAAGAGCTTCACCTGGTCCGCCATCTCCGGACAGGCGGGATAGCCGAAGCTGTAGCGGCTGCCGCGGTACTTCTGGGCGAAGAGCTTGCGGATGTCCCCAGCGTCGCCGCTGGCGATATTCATCTCCTCGCGCACGCGCCTGTGCCAGAATTCGGCGAGCGCTTCCGCCGACTCGACGCCGAGACCGTGCATATAAAGATACTCGGTGTAGTCATTGTTATCGAAGAGCTTCTGAGCGCGTTTGGTCACCTCCGAGCCGACGGTCACGCAGGTGAGGGCGATCGTGTCCTTCTCGCCCGAACCGAGCGAACGGAAGAAGTCGGAGATGCACAGGTGCTTGCCCTTCGCCTGCCGTGGGAAGGTAAAGCGCTCGACCTCGCGATCGTGATCATCCGCGTCACAAATGATGAGGTCTTCGCCGTCGCTCTGGCAGGGAAAGTAGCCGTACACCACGCGGGGCTGGAGGATCCGCTCCTCGCGGCACTGCGCCTTGAGCCGCTCGAAGACAGGCTCCGCTGTTTCCTTGATGGAGCGTTCGAATTCTTCATCGCTCATGCCGCCGCGCTTGAAACCCCACTGTCCGCGGAAGAGGGCGATGGTGTTGATGTAGGGGTAGATCTCGTCGAGCGAGACATCCTCGACGACCTTCGTGCCCCAGAAGGGGGGGCTGGGAACGTCGACGTCTGTGGCGACCTTTGAGCGCGTGACGGTCTTCACGCCGCCGCCCTCCAGCGCGAGCGCGCCCGTCTCCTCCGTCGCCTCCTTGCTCTTCTTCGGCTTACTCGACGTCTTGCCGAGGCGCTCTTCGATCTCCTCGTTGAGCAAATTGGCCTTGCCGCCGGTCAGGTGATCCATGATGCGCAGGCCTTCGAAGGCATCCTTGCCGAAGTACACCTTGCCGTGATAGATGCTGCGAAGGTGGCCCTCGCAGTACTTGCGATTGAGGGCCGCACCGCCGAGCAGGATGGGCACATCGATGCCCATCTCGTTGAGTTCGTGCAGGTTCTCCTCCATCACGCCGACCGACTTGACGAGCAGGCCCGACAGCCCGATCGCGTCCGCCTTGGCCTCCTTGTAGGCCTCGACGATATTCTGGATCTTCTGCTTGATGCCAATGTTGACGACTGTGTAGCCGTTGTTGCTGAGGATGATGTCGACGAGGTTCTTGCCGATGTCGTGCACGTCGCCGCGCACGGTCG
>CAZZPX010000118.1:0-8474 GCA_964655955.1 uncultured Phycisphaerales bacterium
GATCAGCAGTCCCCCCAGTCCCACGATGGGAGCACCGCCCACCGCCGAGGGACTGAGGCTGATGAGCCAGTAGGCGACGGCAGTGAGCACGACCAGGGCGGTCAGCGCCCCGAGCGGCTGGACCACAATGAACAGGGGATGCGGGCGAAGCTGCAGCACCACGACCTCGCCTTCGTCGAGCACGCGCAGCGGCAGGACGGCGGAGGCCGTTTCCTCCGCGGCGGGGGCGGCCTCGCCCGAGAGGGCGGCTCCGTTCTCGTCGGCCGTTGCAGCGCACCCAGTGAGGCGCGGCGTCCAGTGCGGATCGATCTCGCCGCGACGGGTCGCAGGCTTCACCGACGCCGCTCTGTGCCGCTGTCGCTTCATAGCACCTCAGGCCGCAACGTGCACAGATCGGGCAGGTTACGGTAGTACCCGTTGTAGTCCAGACCCGCGCCGACGACGAATTCGTTGGGGATGTCGAAGCCGATGTAGTCGCAGGGCGTCGCCAGGGCCTCGGGAATCGTCTTGCGCAGCAGAACGCAGGTACGCAAGCTGGCGGGGCCCTGGCGTTCGATGAGTTCACGCACGAGGCGGATCGTCTTGCCGGAGTCCAGGATGTCGTCGACAATCAGCACGTGCGTTCCCTGAAGGTCGGGAGGGATCTCACCGGCGAGTTTCGCCTCCTTGCTCTGCGTCGTGGTGCCGGGATAGCTCGACACGGAGAGCACCCGGATGCGCATCTTGAGCGGCATGGCGCGAATCAGGTCCGCCAGGAAGATGATCGAGCCGGTGAGAATGGGCACGAGTACGATCTCCCCAGCGTGATCGTCGCGCTGCGGGCCGGCGTCGCTCTCCAGATCGGCGGCGATCTCCCGGCCCAGTTCGCGCACGCGGTCGGCGATGCGCTGCCGATCGATCAGCACCTTGTCGATGTCGTTCTTGAGCGCGGTGGACGTGAGCATGGAACTATCCTAACCCAGCCGATCGACTTCACCGTTTTCATTTTGCGAACTTGGCGGCGGGATTTCCACCGCCGGCCCCACATTGGCAGCAGTCCGGGCGGGACGACCCTAGACTGGCGCAGGCGATCGACACACCACATGCAAGGATGACGCCATGACCGGCCTGCGCCTGGAGTACGCCAATTGCTTATCGGATCGAGTGGGCGAGCACGGCCTCGCAGCGACGGAGATCGCAGCGTGGCGCAGCAGCGTCGCCGACCTCGCGCATCGGCTGGAAACGCTCCGCCGCGGCGGCGAGACCGCCTACCGCGACCTCCCGCTCGATCCCGCCCGAGGCAGGCATCTCTCGGCTGTCCGCGCCCTCGCCGAAGCACGGCGCGACGACGCGGAGAACCTGGTTGTGCTGGGGATCGGGGGCTCGGCCCTGGGGAACATCGCCCTTCAGGCGGCGCTCAGGCCGGCGACGTACAACCTGCTGCCGCGCGAGCAGCGCGGCGGGCCGCGCCTCTTCGTCGTCGACAACGTCGACCCGCTGCTGGTGGGCGACCTGCTCGACTATCTTGAAGCTGCGGATCGCGGCCTGAAGCGGACGCTGGTCAACGTCATCAGCAAGTCCGGGGAGACGGCGGAGACGGCGGCCCAGTTCCTCACCTTCCGCGACCTGCTGCAGCGGCGCCTGGGGACCAGCTACGCCCGCCACATCATTGCCATCACCGACGCGAACAAGGGAACGATGCGCGAGATCGTCGATCGCGAGGGCTACGACAACCTGCCCGTGCCGGACGGCGTGGGGGGCCGCTTCAGCGTGCTCTCCCCGGTGGGCCTGTTCAGCGCTGCGATGTGCGGCATCGACATCGAGGCGCTGCTTGACGGGGCGGCGTCGCTGGATGCGCCCTGCTCGCGCGCCGACGTCGAAGCGAATCCCGCCGCCATGCTCGCCCTTCTGCTCGTCGAGTTCACCCGCCGCGGCAAGCCCAACCACGTCATGATGCCCTACTGCAACGCGCTCTACAGCCTTGCCGACTGGTATCGCCAACTCTGGGCCGAGTCGCTGGGCAAGCAGCACGATCTTGACGGCAGGGAAGTCTTCGCCGGGGCCACGCCCATCAAGGCGCTCGGCACGACGGACCAGCACTCGCAGGTGCAACTGTACCGCGAAGGACCGAACGACAAGGTGATCGGTTTCCTCGAGGTCGAGCGCTTTGAGCGCGATGTCGAGATCCCGGCGGGGCTCCAGGTCGAGACGCTGAAGTACCTGCAGGGCTCCAGCTTCGCCGCGCTGCTCACCGCGGAGAAGCGCGCGACGGAGTACGCGCTCGTGGCAAGCCAGCGGCCGAACTACACGCTCAGGTTCCCGGCGCTCGACGCCTTCCACGTCGGTCAGTTCATTTACCTCTGGGAGGTCGCGACGAGCTTCGCCGGACTCATGCTCAATATCGACGCCTACGACCAGCCCGCGGTGGAGTTGGGCAAGCAGGCGACGTTCGGCCTGATGGGTCGGCCCGGTTACGAAGCGCACCAGCAGAAAGTCAAGCAAGCCCTCGCCCCCTCCAGGCACATCATCGACTGCTCATGACACCGCGCCCCATCCCCTTCCCCCGCGCGCGCCGTCATTCGTCATTCGTCATTTCCATACGCCTCGTCCACCGTCGGCACAAGCGGCAGGCCCAGCGCGCGTCGCCGCTCGTTTTCCTGCTTGAGCGTGCGCGACAGGTCGAAATCGTAGTACTCCGCGACGCCGTCCGAGTAGAAGACGCTGCCGATTTCGGAGATCGCATCGTAGGCGAAGGCAACGATGCGCGATTCGGAGCCCGCGCTCAGCCGCAGGTCCAATCCCTCGTAGCAGAACACCATGTCGTTGACGCGATACCAGGTCTGTTGTGGATCGCGCGACTCGGGGAGACGCTCCGCGATGGCGAGCAGTTCGTCCTGCGGCATACTGTCGAGTTCGCCGGCGGTCCACTCGCCGACTCGAATCTCTTGCCAGGCTTCGAACTCCTCGCGCGGGTCGACGATGTCGCGCATGCTCAAGGTGCCGTCCGCGACGAGTTCGAAGATGTGGTCCGGCCCGGATCCGTCCGCGGCTGACGCCTGGGCCATTAGGCCGAGTCCCACCGGCGTGGTGTTGAAGGGCGCGCCACTGAACCCGCCGGCGCCCCACACGCTCGAGATCGCCCAGACGACCAGCCCGACGAAGGCGCCGGCGACGAGGAGCGGCGGCGCCAGCACCGCGATGGTCGCCCGCAGGCCGTGCACGCCCTGCGACGTCTTGAGCATGACGATGCTGCTCACCGACAGCCAGACCCACGCGACGTACGAGCCGCACACGGGCGCTGCCTGGAGGACGAGCGGCCCCTGGCCGTAAAGCATGGTTCGGTAGGTCAGCGCCAGGCCGCCGACGCGCTTCCCGGTGATCGCGAGCAGCGCATGCGTGCACAGCGCCCACAGCCCCACGCCAACGATCGGCCAGAGCAGCGTCGCCAGCGCGCCGAAGCCAAAGCTGGCGAGCATGGGCCAGACGGGCCCCACGGGGCCGGCCGGTCCCCCTTGCTGCGACTGCATGAGCAGGTACATGCCGCCCCAGAAGATGGCCGACATGCAGAAACTGATCGCCGCGACGAACAGCGCCACCGCGTAGGCGAAGCGCAGCGCCTCACCGACGCCGCCTTGCGGCGGCAGACGCCGCACCACTCTCGCCGGCTGCACCAGTGACAGTCCCACCGTCCGCCAGAACGCGCGCCACAGGCCCAGGTGCCGGCGATCCACCCAGGGCGTCCGCTCCGCCAGCGCCTGCTCCTCCGGCACGCCGGGCGCGGGAACCACCGGCATCGCGTCCGGATCGACTACCTGGCCGCACTTCGTGCAGGGAAACGGCTCCCGCGTGGGCTGACCGTCCGGCGCGGAGGCGAAGTATGGCTGCCGGCAATGCGGGCAGAGGAAATTCACCTTGCCAGGGCGGAAGTGAAATTGCGACGGTGTGAACGGCTCGCCACACTCCGGGCAGCGACCGGACGGGAGATTCCACAGGGCGTAGCCGCACTTCTCGCAGAGCATGGTTGCGTCACGATCCGTTGGTGTACAACTGCTCAGCCTGGCCCGGGCTGCGCTTGGCTGACACGGCGAGGATGGCCGGCAAATCGACGTGCAGCGCCCGCAGGCGCACGAGCGCGACCTGTCCGGGCTCCAGCGCCACGCCGCCCTCGCGCCAGGACCAGGCTTGCCGATCCGGCCGGCGATGCACGTATCCCAGGTCGAGCCGCACGCCGGTTGCGGGCGGCTCGGCCAGCCGGGGCAGCACCTCGAAGCTGAAGCCGTCGTTGGAGAACGCATGCCTGCTGAATGACGCGCGCCCGCCTTCACCCACGGTGATTGAGGCGCTCTCACCCGCGCAGACGAGCACACGCGGTGCGGCCACGACGATGGCCTGCTGCGCCCGGTCGATCTCCTCGACGAAGCGCTCGAATGTCTCCTTCTCCACCATTACGACCTGCTCGAGTTGCCAGGGATCGGCGATGAACGTGAGGTCGGCGATCTTCGACTCGGGGACGCCGAAGAGGCTGAACTCGACCTGCACCGTCGGTCGCGTTGACTCAGTCGGCAGGGGCGGCTCCTGTTGCTCCGCAGGCGTTGCGACTCTCTTTCCCGTACAGCCCGCCGGCGCGCAGAGAAGAAGCAGCGGCGTGCCGACGACGAGAGCAGTGAGGCAGGACTTGATCCGCATGCGCCGGCGCTCCTTTCCAGCGCGGCCGAGCGGCCGCTGTGTCGCGCTGGAGGAGAGGATACCAGGCAATTCCCGTACCTGGTCGGCCACTCCGCGGACGTGGCCCCTATCATTCCCTTTCCCGGCTCGAATCGGCCCCAGCGCGGGCCTCACCTACGACGCGAAAGGAAGAGCGTGCCTGACGAAGCCCCCAAACTGCACATTGACAGCGACTGGAAGGAAGAAGTCGAACGCGAACGGGCCAAGCTCGCCGAGAAGGAGAAGAAAGCGACGCCCCAGGGCGAGCGCGGCGAACAGGATCTGCCGCCCGCCGACTTCAAGAGCCTGCTCGGCACGCTGGTCACGCCCGCCATGCTCTACCTCGGCGGCATGCCCGATCCGCAGACCGGACAGGCCGTCGTCAGCCTCGAACTGGCGCGGCACTACATCGATCTCATGTCGCTGCTCGAAGAGAAGTGCAAGGGCAATCTCACGGAGGAAGAGACCGAGGAATTGGCGCAGGTGTTGAGCGAGCTGCGCAGGCGCTACGTCGAGATCAAGAAGCACATCGCCTCGCTGCCACCGGAGGCCTTCGCCCAGCCGGGCGGCGGACAAGGCGGCGTGCAGCCGGGCATTCAGCCGCCTCCGACTCCCGGGAATCTCGGCATGCCGTAGCCCCAACGCGTCGTCAGGCCGGGGTCCACTGGTTACAATGCCGGCTCGTTTTGTCCGCTGCGCCCCAGGCGGGCGTGCGGAACATCCGCCTTGGCTGCTTAGGCAAAGGACGAGCCGTGTCTGACAATCCTCCCGTCTCGAGCAAGCACCATCTGCTCCTGCGCCGGCTGCACTCGCTCAGCGGCATCATCCCCATCGGCGCGTTTCTCTGCGTGCACCTGCTCACCAACTCTTCGATCGTCTGGGGCAGGTGGACCAACACGCAGGGGACGGCCCACGGTGGAGTCGCTGAATTCCTCCACGATGTCGCCTTCATCCACAACCTGCCCTTCCTCTTCCTGATCGAACTCTTCGGCTTGTGGCTGCCCATCGCGTTTCACGCGGGGCTGGGCATCGTCTATGCCCTCTCCGGCAGGTCGAACCTCTCCTCGTACGCCTACCAGGACAATCTGCGCTACACCTTGCAGCGGCTCACCGGGTACCTCGGCGTCATCTTCATCTTCCTGCACGTCAGCTCGCTGCGCTGGGGCTGGAGCTACGGCGGCCTGCTGCCGATCTTCGAGCCGGAGTCGGCGGCCTCCAGCACCGCGGCTCACTTCCAGGGCGAGACCGGTCTGCACGCCTTCCTCGTGACGGCCTTCTACCTGGTCTGCGTCTCGGGCCTGGCGTTCCATTTCGCCAACGGTCTGTGGACGGCGGCCATCACCTGGGGCCTGACCGTCACCGTCCAGGCGCAGCGACGCTGGGGGTATGTCTGCGCGGCCCTGGGGACTTTCCTGATTCTGATCGGCATCATTGCGGCGATCGGCTTCGTGTCGCTCGACATCGAGACGGCGCAGGGCGTCGAAAGACAACTCCACTCGCAGTCGCACGATGAACCGCCCGGCGGCACGATGCCGGGGATGCCCGACGCTTGAGCGCAGCGGGCTCCGGGGCGCGAGATCCACATCGACTGACAGCGGAAAGGTGACCTGCTCATGGCAGCCAGTTCGAATCAACCACGCGTGATCGTCGTCGGCGGGGGCCTGGCGGGACTCGCCGCCACCGTTCGCATCGCCGAGGCCGGCGTTCCCGTCGATCTCTTCTCCATGGTCCCCGTCAAGCGCAGCCACAGCGTCTGCGCGCAGGGCGGCATCAACGCCGCCAACGACGTCGCGCGCCAGCAGGGATATTCCGAGTACATCCACTTCGACGAGACGGTGTACGGCGGGGACTTTCTCGCCAATCAGCCGCCCGTCTACGAGATGACGCACTGGGCGCCCAAGATCATCAACCTCCTCGATCGCATGGGCGTGCCCTTCAACCGCACATCGGAGGGCAAGCGCGCGTTGCGGCTGTTCGGCGGCAGCCTCTTCAAGCGCACCTTCTACGCCGGCGCGACGACCGGCCAGCAACTCATCTACGCCCTCGACGAGCAGGTCCGCCGCGCCGAAGCGGAGCGCAAGGTCAACAAGTACGAATTCTGGGAGTTTCTCTCTCCCGTCCTGGACGACGAGGGCGTCTGCCGGGGCATCGTGGCGCAGGATCTGCGCACGATGCAGATCCAGGCCTTTCGCGCCGACGCGGTGGTGATGGCGACGGGCGGCAACGGGTTGATCTTCGGCCAATCGACCAACTCCGTCGTGTGCAACGGCGCTGCCGCCAGCCGCTGCTACCTCGCCGGCGCCTGGTACGCCAACGGCGAGTTCATCCAGGTGCACCCCACCGCGATTCCCGGCGCGGACAAGTGCCGTCTCATGAGCGAGTCGGCGCGCGGCGAGGGCGGACGCGTGTGGGTGCCCAAGCAGGCAGGCGACAAGCGCGATCCGAAGCAGATTCCCGAAGATGAACGCGACTACTTCCTCGAGCGGATCTATCCCGCCTACGGCAACCTCGTCCCCCGCGACATCGCCACGCGCGAGATCTTCAATGTCTGCGTCAACGAAGGGCGCGGGATCGGCGGCGGCAACATGGTCTTCCTCGACCTCACCCACATCCCCGCCGATGAACTCGACCGCAAGCTCGGCGGCATCATGGAGATCTACGAGAAGTTCGCCGGCGACGATCCGCGGCACACGCCCATGAAGATCTTCCCAGCCGTGCACTACACGATGGGCGGCCTGTACACCACGTACGAGCCGAAGGAAGACAAGAAGGGCATGAAGCCCGGCGCGCACAACTCCATGGTCACCAACCTCCAGGGCCTCTACGCCCTGGGCGAGTGCAACTACCAGTACCACGGCGGCACGCGCCTGGGCGCCAACGCCCTGCTCAGTTGCATCTTCGACGGGCTGTTCTGCGGCGACGGCATCGCGGGTTATGCTCGCGAAGGCAAGGGCACGCCCGCCTCCGAACTGCACCAGTCGATCTTCGATCGTGCCGTCAAGCAGGAGGAAGAGAAGGCCGCGAAGCTCATCGGCACGGCCGGCACGGATGGCGAGAACCCGTATGTCATCGCTCGGGAAATGGGCGAAGAGATGACCGCAGCCTCCACCGTCGTCAAGACCGAGGAGCGCATGCTCAAGGCGATGGACAAGATCCGCGAGTTGCAGGATCGCTTCCAGCGCGTCAGCCTCTCGGACGGCGGCATGTGGACCAACCAGAACCTCTCCTTCACCCGCGCCGTGGGCGACATGCTCATCCAGGCGGAAGTGATCCTGCAGGGCGGCATCGATCGCAAGGAGTCGCGCGGCTCGCACTATCGCCCCGACTACCCCGAGCGCAACGACGAACGGTTCATGAAGACCACCGTCGCCGCGCACAATCCCGCGACCGGCCGGCCGAAGTTGTGGTACGAAGAGATCGACGCGTCGCTCGTCGAGCCGCGGGCGCGTACATACGGCAAGTCCGCCACGAATGACAAGAAGGGCGGCCAGGCCGAACCGTCAAAGGTGGACAAGGAGTCCGCCGCCGTCGCGCCCAGCCGGCAGGAATAGTTGCGCGACACGATCGCGGTGCTTCTGTTGATGCGTCCCGCGCGTCGTGCAGGCGAAAAGGCGACATGCAACGCCGCTGATGCATCGCCGCAGCGGTCGCGGCAAATGTCGAGCCTCTACTCCGTTTCGCTCGTGTGGTATAAGGGCAGGGAACCGGCGGAGAGTTCGCCGTGTTGGTCTGCTCGCTGCGTGTCGCCTACCCTTGCTCAGGACCCGATTCAGCCGGACCGGCGCGATATC
>CAZZPX010000119.1:0-8438 GCA_964655955.1 uncultured Phycisphaerales bacterium
ATCGAACGAGCCGCGACCGTGAGGGAGCGGTCTGTACGGATCGGCAATGACGGGCGACACCAACTGCGGCGGGCGGATTCACATGCTCGGCGCCCCTCGCACCCGCCTGCTCGTCGAGGCAACCGCTTCCTTACGGGCGCGGCTCGTCAGAAAGCTCGCACCCCAACCGCGCCCCCGCTTTCGACGAAGTTCTTGATGTCCTCCAGGTCCTGCTGCGTCATCTTCCGCATCGAGCCCGCCATGACCTTCGTCAGCGGCATCATCAGCTTCGCGGCAAACGTCCGCGGCTTCGCTGTGAACGACATCTCGAGGATTATCTCCTCACCGTCCGGCGTGACCGTCATGGCGGTGTCGTAGAGGCAGCCGCAGCTCTCCGCGTTCACGCGATAGCCGTTGGGCGCGTCGAACTCGGTGACCCACATCTCCTCGGTGTGCTCCTTCTTGAACATGACGCGCGTCTCGCGCCAGCGCGTGCCCACGCCCATCGGGCCGTCGGTCAGCACCTCGACCCGCTCGATGCCGGTGATGCGGTCGGCGGCGTGCTCGAGGTCGCTGATGGCGTCAAAAACCTGCTGCTGCGTAGCGCGGATCCGAGTCGAGCAACTGAGGCCTGCCATGGGGATGTCTCCTTTCGCAGAGCGGCGGCGCCTGGCGTCGAACGTGAGTGTATCGCCATCTGCTGGAGACTCATGGCAAAAAATCGCAGCGAGCCGCGGCGTCCCCGCCCGCGGAACCGGACACACCGCTCGCGTGGATGCGGCGGCGTCCCGACAATGCCGCTGAGCCTACGGGCAGTCGCCGCCATAGTGAGCGAGCAGCGCCCCGAGATCCGCCTGATCGACATCGCCATCGAGATCGAAGTCGCCTTCTTCATAGATAGCGTTCGTGGAGTCGTAGCTGGCAAGCAGGATGCCGAGGTCGGACTGATCGATGAAGCCGTCGAAGTTGAAATCGCCCAGGCAGGCGTTGATGCCGACCGGCATGGGCCACTTGAGGATGGTGCTGTCGGGCTGGCAACCGGCGAAGACGGTGTCGGTTTCCGTGGCGCACATCTGGTAGATGGCCTGCATGCCGCCGAACGGTCCGATGTAGGGATTGCCCAGCGACACCCAGGTCGCCCCCGCATCCTGGGAGAGGAAGAGTTGCATAAAGCGCTCATCGCTCGTGCCCTCCACGCAGCAGGCGGAGGCGAGCATGCTGTCACCGACCTTGATCACATCTCGCCAGTAGGTCGTCGAGGGGCGCTGCAGGTTGACGGAGGCGACCTCCGCCCAGGTCAGCCCCGCATCCAGGCTTCGGTAAAGACGAATGGGAGCGCTCGGTGTGGTCGTGGCCTCGCCGCACACGTAGATGCCGCCGCCCGCATCGCAGAGGGGCTGGAAGAGGAACGCCCCGGGGACGGTCGTTGCGGCCCAGCTCGCGCCCTGATCCGTCGAGCGATACATTCGGTCCGTCGTGCAGGAGGGCCAGAGCAGGACGTTGTCGCTGGTGAAGATCATCTGCCGCGCCCACGCGGAGGCGCTTTGCCCGGGCTGGGCATCGGGGACGCACCAGGTCGCACCGTTGTCCGAAGACATGATGACCTTGTTCGTGGTGTCGAAGCTCTTGAGGTTGACGATCCAACGGTCCTCGCCCAGGTAGACCGGGCTGAACACGGCTCGGACGTTCGCGCTGCCGATGAGGCCGGCGATCTGCGCCGAGGAGAGCGCGACGCTCCAGGTGCGGCCGGCGTCGGTGCTTTTCATGAGGCAGGCGCTCCCCGTGTCGCCCGTGCCGGAGAAGACGGTCTCGCCGTTCTGTCCGAAGAAATAGGTGTGCGCACCGGTCGAGCCGGGGCAGGAAATGACTTGCCACGTCTCGCCGCCATCCTCGCTGAGCAGGAATCGATTGGCGGCCTGCGAGGAGCGCTTCCCCGCGATGATACGGCCAGCGCCGAGATAGTGGATGGCGCTGAAGGCGTCCGAGGCCTGCGTGCCTTGATAGACAGCTTCGGCACCGAGAATCGAGCCATCACGAGTGCTGTCCTGCGCCAGCGCCGGTGTTGGTGTTTGCAGCAGCAACACCACACCCAGCAGGCAGCCGCGGAGTATGGCGTTGAGTCGGCTCGAATGTCGTCGCGGGATCGTCACAGCGGCGTGTCCAGCGTGCGCCCTGGAGGCAGGGCGGGCTCGATATGTCTCAAACGGCCTCCACCCGCTTGAGTATACCCCAAGATCGGCGCGCAACCGCTTCGATTTGAGCCGTGCGCGCGCCATGTTCGCCGTGCACTCGGGACCGTATGCCCCACCCACGCCGTGCGGACGCAGGGGTTCATCGGCAACCCCGAAGATGTCAGCGGCGTCAGAACCAGTCGATGTCGAAGACTTCTTCCATTGCCGCCCACCACTCGCCGTGCTTCGCGGCGTCGATCGGCTGCTGAAAACCGCGCATGAGCTTCTCCCAGCTTTGGGCTTCCTCGCTCCTGGCGTAGGTCATGAAGTCGCGGGCCGGGTCGAAGTCATCGGGCGCTTCGAAGTACATGAAGAGGTGATTGCCCGCGAGGAAGATCTTCATCTTGCTGATGCCGATCTCGCGCAGGCCGGCGATGACCGCGGGCCAGACTTCGCGGTGGTACCTCTTGTACTCGGCGATGACCTGCGGATCGTCCATCAGATCGAGCGCCTGGGCGTAGGCTTTCATGGCGATCTCCTCGTGATCGGCGGCGGGCGGTAGAGTACGCAGCATAGCGAGGAGCACGCCGCCCCCATGCCCGACGCCGGCAAGAAGATCGACTGGCTCATCGTCACCGCTGCGAATCGGCGGCAGGCGCGGGGGTATCACGCGCAGCTCGCAGCGCGGCGAGGATCGAGGCTGCTGCGCCGGGTCGGGCAGACGCTCGTCGTGCCGGATGTCGGCGACAGGCGAATCGGCTCCGGGGCGTCGACGCTGGTGGCGCTCGAGCGCGTGGCGACGCACCTTGTGCGCAGCGGCAAGCAGGCGCGGAATCCGGCGGAACTGCTGCGCGGTGCACGCATCGTGATCATCCACTGCGGCGGCGACAGTCGGCGCCTGCCCGCCTACGCGGCGCAGGGCAAGGTGTTTCTGCCATTGCCGTACGAGACGGAGCCGGGCGAACACGCATCACTCTTCGATCTGATCCTCGCCGATCTCCTCTCGCTCGACATTTCGGAGGCGGGCGGCGTGGTCATCGCCAGCGGCGACGTCTTTCTCGATCTCGCCCCGCACGCGATCGACCTCACGCAGGCGGAATTCACCGGCGTCGCCTGGCGCACGGATTACGAGCGCGGCTCGCGGCACGGTGTGTACGTCCTGAACGAGCGAGGCTGCGTCACGAACTTTCTGCAGAAACCGACTCGAGAAGAAGCACAGCGAGCCGGAGCGCTCGACGAATCTGGCCAGGTGCTCATCGACACCGGCATCCTGGCTCTCGCTGCGCAGGCGGCGGCGCACTGGCTGGATCTCGCCGGGGTGCATGCCGAGGCGGGGCGACTCGTGCGAGAACCCGGACTGATCGCCGACCTGCTCGCCCGAAAGGAGCGCCACCTCGATCTCTACCAGGGCATGCTGGCGCTGGGCACGCAACGCGAGGAGCGCAAGGAGTGGCTCGCTGGCCACTCGTTTCGCGCCGAGATCGTCCCAGACTGCGCCTTCCTGCACCTGGGCAGCAGCAGAGAACTGCTCGATCGACTTGTGCGCGACGAAGAGACGCGCCGACGGCACAAATTCAAGCAGCACCTGCGCTGCAGCGGCGTCGAGGGCAGCGGCCTCGAAGGCGCCACGATCTGCAACACCCTCGTCGCATCGCAGGGCAACTCGGCGGGCGCGGCTGCGCTCCTCGAAGGCTGCCATCTGCGTGCACAGGTTCGCCTCGACGGTGAGAACATCCTCGTCGGCGTCCCGGGCGGACTCACCGCGCCGATCGAACTGCCGTGGCGCACCGGGCTCGTCTGCCTGCCCGTCGGCGACGGCGACGACTGGGCCGCCGTGTGCTTCGGCATGGGCGACGACTGCAAGGGGCCGCGCACCCGCGGCGGGACGTTTCTCAATGAACCCCTCGACGCTCTCGTCGAACGCGCGGGCAGCGCGCCTGGCTCGCTCTGGGATGACGCCGAGCCGGATGCGCAGACGCTGTGGAGCGCGCGGCTCTGGCCCGTTGGCCGCATCGACGCAGTCGTCGGCTCCGCCTGCGCGCTCGTCGCCGCCAACCCGGTATCTTCTGCGCTGCCTGCCGGTCGGCGGTCGAACCTGGCCGAACTGATGGCGCGCGTGAGCCATCGCAGACTGCTTGCACACCTCCGATACCTTGCTGATGAGATCGAGCGTGCCCGGACTCCTTGAACGCCTCCATGCCGACCCCTGGCTCAGCGCCGAAGCGGTGCTGGCGGAACTTCCCGATGCCGCCTCACGCCGCCGGGCGCTTGCGGCCAGCGTCGAGGCGGCCGCAGACGCGGCGGAACCGCTGCGGCGGGCTCGCCTGTTGCGTTTCGCCGCGCGCCTGGCGGGAGCACTCGAGGCGAACTCACAGGCGGAAGAGCTTGACAGGCAGGCGCTCGCCGCGGTCGGTGAGGCCGTGCGGCGCGACTTCAGCCTCCCCGTCGCGCCGCCGCGCACCCGGCTTGTCGCCGATCAAACGGTCTGGGTCACCGCGCCAGTGCGCCTCGACTTCGCAGGCGGCTGGTCCGACACGCCCCCCATCTGCAACGAGTTCGGCGGGGCGGTAGTGAACGGGGCGATCACGCTCAACGGCCGGGCTCCCTGCCAGGCCGTCGCCCGCATGACCACGCGCCCGGCGCTGCGTATCACGAGCATCGACCTGGGCCAGTCGATCACGCTTGGCGAACCAGTCACGCTGGCGGACCTCGCCGACCCGCGCGACTGGGCCACGATCGCCAAGGCGGCGCTCGTCCTCACCGGTCTGTGCCCCAGCGATCCTGCGGCGGAGTTGACAGCCTGGCTCGACGGCATCGGCGGCGGGATCGACCTCACCATCTTCTCAGGCGTGCCCAAGGGCTCGGGCCTGGGAACCAGCAGCGTCCTCGGCGCGGTGCTCATCGCCTGCCTCGCCCGCATCGTTGGAACGGAACTTCCCCTCCCTGAACTCACGCGCCGCACCAGCATCCTCGAACAGATGATGGCGACCGGCGGCGGCTGGCAGGACCAGGCGGGCGGCGCGGCGCCGGGCATCAAGCTTGTCTCCACCGAGCCGGGTCCCGACCAGACTCCCGCACTCTCCCCCATCGAGTTGAGCGCGGAAGCGCAGGCCGAGTTTCACGCCCGGGCGCTGCTCTACTACACGGGCTATCAGCGCCGTGCGGCGAACATCCTGCAGAAGGTCGTCGGCCGCTTTCTCGATCGCGATCCCGCCGTGCGCGACATCGTCAGCGCCTTGAAGGCGGGAGCGCTGCGTGTGCGCGACGACCTGGCGCGCGGCGACCTCGACGCCTTCGCTGCCGGCACGCTCGACTACTGGCGCCTCAAGAAACGCATCGACGAGGGATCCACGACCGAGCCGATCGAGCGCATTCTCGCGCCCGTTGCGCCCATGCTGAGCGGCTACGGCCTTGCGGGAGCCGGCGGCGGGGGCTTCATGTTCCTCTTCGGCAAGGATGCCATCGCGGCGCGGCGCGTCCGCGCCCACATGCTCGCCAATCCTCCCAACGAACTGGCTCGCTTCTTCGATGTCGCGCTCGATCCGCAGGGACTGCGCCTGACCGTGATGTAGTGCACGACGCGATAGAATCCGGCGCCGCGCTCACTCAGCGGGCGCCTGCTCCAGCGACCGCTGCGCCGTCCGGCCCGGCATCTCGACGGGCTCGCCGCTCTCCCTGTCGCGCGAAAGCTGCACGCCCTGCGCCTCGATCCAGGCGTCCATCCGCGCGGCGAGCGCCGCGACGATCCGCGGCTGCGTCGTCGCCAAATCGTTTGCTTCACCGATGTCGCGCGCCAGGTTGTAGAGTTCCAAGCGCCGATCGGCGTGGAAGTAGATCAGCTTCCACTCGCCGGCACGGATGGAGGTGAACGGCTCGATGCCCGGGCCCGGCGCGCCCCACTGGTGCGGCTGATGCCAGAAGAGCGCCCGACCCGCGCCGGACCACGCTTCTTCCTGGCGCAGCAGCGGCGTGAGATCGCAGCCCTCGACGTGCGGTGCGTGGTCCGCTGGAATCTCTACGCCCGCCATGGTCAGGATTGTCGGGAAGAGATCGTAACTGATGATGGGCGCTCCGCAGATCGTGTCGCCGGCGACGACGCCCGGCCAGGAGATGATGGCGGGCACGCGGACGCCGCCTTCGTACGCGGAGCCCTTGCCGCTGCGCAGGGGCGCGTTGTGCGTGTGCTGCGTCTGCCCATTCGGCGCCTTGCCGCGCGCGTGGGCGCTGAGACCGCCGTTGTCGGAGTGGAAGATGATGATCGTCTCCTGAGCGACCGCGAGATCGTCGAGCCTGGCGATGAGCGCGCCCAGCGCCGCGTCGACCGACTCGATCATCGTGGCGTACGCCGCCTCGCGCGCGTCCAGATCCTCATACGAATCGAGGTAGCGGCTGTTCGCCATGATGGGCGCGTGGACGGCGTACGGTGCGAAGTTCATATAGAACGGCTTGCCCGCCTTGACGGCAGACTCCATCGCCTTCTCCGCCTCGAACGTGAGCGCCTCGGTCAGGTAGATGTCTTTGCCGTGGTACGCCTCGAGGCCGGGAATGTCCCAGACGGAGGGCTCGGCGGTCGCCTCCTTCCCCTCCCGACCGGCGACGCTGAAGCGGTGCTCACCGTAGTAGCTCGCCGGTCCGCCCGCCGCGTGACCGGCGATATTCACATCAAAGCCAAGGTTCGTCGGATCCGCGCCGCTCGTGCCGACCGCCCCGAAGTGCGCCTTTCCGACGTGGATCGTGCGATAACCAGCCCGCTGCAGCAGCCGCGGCAGCGTCACGTCAGTCTGCTGCAAGCCATTCATATTCCACGCCGGCGGCTCCAGCGTCGGATGGTGAGCGGATGTATCGTGGTCCTTGTGCAGCGTCCAGTAGGTGATGTGCGTCTGGCCTGGACTCCTGCCGGTCATGATGCTCGTGCGCGTCGGCGTGCACACCGGTGCAGCGGCATAGGCGTTTGTGAAGCGCATGCCAGCGGAAGCGAGGCGCTCGAGGTTCGGCGTGCGGTATCGGTCGTTGAGCGGCGTGCGCTCGCTGTGCAGTGGCATCGACAGATCCTGCCAGCCGAGATCGTCCACGAGAAAGAGAATGATGTTCGGCCGCGCCGGCTGCGCTCCTTCAGGCGCCGCACTCGCGCCGCTGGCGATAAGCGTGCAGGAAATCACGCCGGAAGCGAGCGAAAGGCGGCGGGCCGGGAAGCGGTTCATCCAATCCCTCCCTCTCTCAAGCGAAGTGCAGCGTAAGGTCGAATTGCTCAGCCTCCGTGATCTCGATCCCCGTCGTGAAGCTGATCGTGACGGCTTCCTCCTTCTGCACGTGCGCCACCGCGACGTTGTTCGTGCCATGACGAACCTCCAGGCGTGCCAGACGCGACCCGGTCGGCAGGCTCACACGAATCTGCCTCAGCGCCAGTCGACCGAACGCCACGTGGAGCGCGCAGCGCTGCGTGGAGACCGTGCGCGACTGTTCATAAGATCCCCATGCTTCGGCAGTAGTGAAGACGGACTTAAATCTTTCGGGTCGCAGCCGGGGCGCGAACGCGAGGCGCTGCTGCGGGCCGTGGTACCCGAAACCGGCGAGCCCCGTCAGCACGCCCCAACTCGCCAGCGCCCGGGCGTAGTGGTCGCCGCACTCGACCTCGTTGAATGGGTTTCGCTTGGATGGGTGGTAACGGTCATGCACGGCCCGGCAGATCGCCAGCGCTTCCGTTAGCATTCCCTCCCACGCCATGTGGCTTGCGACCTGGTACTCGATCCCCGTCCACACTTCATCGCGATAGCGCGTGGAGCGCGGGCCGAGGTGCTTCGTCCGCGGCCACGTGCAGGTAAGAAGTCCCGCCTCTCCGGGGCGGGCGAACCAGCGCTCCGGCGGGTGCGCTTCGTTCTGCCGGGCGATGTCGGGCGCCCAGCAGTACTTCCAAATGGCAGTCAGAGCGCTGCGCACCGTCTCCTGCGGGTACACGTAGCCGACCCCGACCTGGTGCGCCCAGCTTTGCCCGAAGAGTTGATCGGCGAGGCAGCCATCCTTGTACTGCCACTCCGGATGCGTCTCCAGATCGACGTCTTGAACGAAGTACTCGCCGTTGTAGAGAAGATCGACGGATCGTTTCTTGCCTTGAGCAAAGAGCTGCCGGCATGTCTCCGCAAACGACGCATCACCGATTTCGCTCGCCATCTCCTCGGCAGCCCGCAGGGCGGCGAGATACAGCGAGCCGACCATCGTGTTCGCGCCGTAGTAATCGATGTCATATGTATTGTGCTGGCGTCCCTCGATGAGCCCGTCGTCGTCACCATC
>CAZZPX010000120.1:0-1796 GCA_964655955.1 uncultured Phycisphaerales bacterium
ACCGCCGGGAAGCTCACGGCGTTCTCCGACAACGAGATCCTCGTCAAGGAAGTCGGCCCCACGACCTGGCAGCAGAAGTATCGCCTCAGCCCAGGGCAGCAGTGGATCTACGGCTACGTCGCCCCCAAGTCGGGTGAGGGCGTCGGGGCGGTCCGCTACTTCCGCATCAACATCTTCACGCAGCGGCAGGAGAACATCACCGAGGCGATGTTCCGCGCCATGCCGCAGTCGTAGACCACCCCAATGGGGGAAGTGCCGGGACAGGTGGGAACCGGGGCAGCCCGAGCCGCGAATCAGATGTCGCACTGGGAATGCGTGTAAACACCGCCACGGCTGAGATTTGTACTTGCCATCAGCGCACTCCGGGCGCAGGCTGGTGAGTGCAGGACAACGAGGGCGGTCGGAGCAAAGTCGCCCCGCCCGGCGTCCGATAGGAAGAGCAGCGCAAGCTGCGGGAGAGCATCATGATACGACAGACACTGATCAGCACACGGCGGATCCTCACGGCAGCGGCGGGGATACTGCTGCTCAATAGCGCCGTGGCGACCGCGGAAACGCGACCCACCCCGGAGCGCCGCGTCGTCATCGACGACCTGCCCATGCTGCACGTCACCACCCGCGGGGAAATTATCAAGGACGATCTCGCGGCCCTGCGCGACGGCTGCGACCACGTCGAAACCTATTCCGCCGGGCCGTTCGACGGCGGCGGCAGCATCGTCCTCCAGGGCGGCTTCGCCGAGGGCGAGGCGGCCGGCTGCACCTACCAGCTCCACCCCGACAACTTCCCCATCAAGATCAACCTGATGGAGATGGTCTTCGGCACGGACGGCGCCAGCCAGTCCACCGTCACCAAGTGGGCCGTCCACATCTTCGACGGCCTGCCCACCACGGGCACGCTCGCCTACTCCTTCGAATCGGACGACCTGATTCTCCCGCACATCGAACTGCCGCCCGGGACCAACGCGGTCAACCTGGCCGTCTCCGTCGATCCCGATGATCCCGACCAGATCATCATGAACAACGACAGCGGCACGAACATCTTCACGATCGCGTTCCAGATCGTCGAGCACAACTACCAGCCGCTCGATCCCTGCTTCTATCCGCCTCCCGACTGCTGCAACGCTTTTCCCGCTACGGATGTGGGCGGGCTCAGCAACTCGGTGAACAACTGGCTCTACGCCATCGACTGCGGCCCGTGGGGCGCGCCGGAGGGATGGAACCGCTTCAGCAATCTGGGCGCCTTCAAGCCCAGCGGCGACTGGATCATGCGCGTCACCTGGCAGGAAGTCGATTGCCAGCCGGGCGTCGGCGCCTGCTGCTATCCCGATGGCACCTGCGCCGTGGCGCTCGTCGATGACTGCCAGAACGCCGGCGGACAGTACATGGGCGATGGCACCGAGGACTGCCCCGACACCCCCTGCGACGGCAGCGACTGCCCCGGCGACCTGAACGGCGACGGCTATGTCGGCCAGCAGGACCTGGGCATCCTCCTCGCCTGGTATGACTCCGGTACGGACGGCGGCGACCTCGACGGCGACGGCGACACCGACCAGTCGGACCTGGGCATCCTCCTCGCTTACTACGACACCAACTGCCCGTAACGCCGTTCGGGGCTCACTTCGTGGTCGCGACGGCGGCTGAACTCGTCCCTGCGCCCGCTGCGGTCAGGGCCGCGTCCAGGTCCGCGATCAATTCGTCCACGTCCTCGATGCCGACGGAGAGGCGCACCAGGCCGTCCGTGATGCCGGCGCGCTTGCGCGCCTCGGCCCCCATGGAAGCGTGCGTCATGCTCGCCG
>CAZZPX010000120.1:1806-8344 GCA_964655955.1 uncultured Phycisphaerales bacterium
GTGCTGGATGAGCGACTCAACGCCCCCCAGGCTCACGGCCAGCGTGCACAGTTTCACCGAGTCCATCGCCCGCTTGCCCGCCTCCAGACCGCCCTTGAGTTCGAAGGAGATGAGTGCGCCGCTGCCGTCCGTCTGCCGCTGCGAAAGTTCGTACTGCGGGTGGCTCTTGAGCCCGGGGTAGCGCACCCAGGCGACGGCGGGGTGGCCCTCGAGGAATTCAGCCATGCGCTGGCCGTTCTCGCAATGCTGCTTCATGCGCACGGCGAGCGTCTTGATGCCGCGGTGCACCAGGAAGGATTCCATGGGGGGCAGCACCCCGCCGAAGTGATTCAGCATCACTCGCAGTTCCTGGTACATCTGCATGGTCCGGGCGACGATCACGCCGCCCACGACGTCCGCGTGTCCGTTGAGAAACTTGGTGAGACTGTGCACGACGATGTCGGCGCCCAGTTCGATCGGCCGCTGCAGGATCGGTGTGAGAAACGTGTTGTCCACAATCATCACCGCGCCGTGCTCGTGCGCGAGCTTGGCAATCGCCTTCAGGTCGGACACGACCAGCGTCGGGTTGCCCGGCGTCTCGACGTAGACGACCTTGGTGTTGGGCTTCAGCGCCGCCTTGACCGCCGCCAGATCCGCGGTGTCGATGATGGAGTTCTCGATGCCGAAGCGCGGCATGATCTTCTCAATCAGCGAGCAGGTCGGGCCATAGACCGAGTCGCTGCACACGACGTGGTCGCCGGTCTTGAGGTAGGTGCACAGGGCCGTGTGGATCGCCGCCATGCCGCTGCCGCAGGCGAGTCCCGCCGCACCGCCTTCGAGCGCGGCGATCGCTTCTTCCATGCCCTGCACGGTGGGATTGAGCATGCGCGAATAGATGTAGCCCGGCCGGCGCCCGGCGAAGAGTTCCGCGCCCTGGTCCGCCGTGTCAAAGGCGAAGGTCGAGGTCTGGTAGATCGGCGGGGTGACGGCACGATGTTCGTTGGGATGAATGCCGGCGTGGACAGCCTGGGTCGCGGGCGTCTGACCGTGCTGGGCGCTCATGAGCAACCTTCCTTGAGAATGGGACGGCGCGGGGCCGAGTTGGTGCGGATCGCCGCCCGCCGCGGCCACGCAGGATCAAGCACCCGGCGAGTCTCGACGCGGTTGCGGCAATGCGGGAGTGAAACGTGAGTTATACCGCGCCCGGCGCGTCGCCGCCGCCCATTCGGCCGAAGAAACCCACTTCAACCGACCCCGGCGCCGCGTCGCTCAGGGCTGCAATTCCGGGCGATTCTCCTGAGCGAGGGCCGCCATGCGGTTCCACACCTGCTGATTGTGCGGGCTGACCCATTCTTCCCAGGGCGTCACCGCGCCCTCGGCAAAGAGCGGCAGTCGTTCCGGCCGGGCCCGCACGTACAGCTCGCCGCCCGACGTGAGATAGGGCACGAGCAGCGCCGCCTGGGCGCGCGGGAAGTTGTGGTGCGCCATCAGGCACGAGCCGCGCGTGAGCAGACGATCCCAGGCCCATTCGCTGATGATGCGGACGGGCGCCTGCTCGACGAGTTCGATGACGCGCCAGCCTCCGTGGATCCCCACCTCGTCGCCGTATGCCAGGTCGCAGCCGATCTGCCTGAGCCCTTCGAGCTGCGCCAGCGCCGCCTTCCATTCCCGCGGGTCGTCGAGGTCGCGGGGGACGGTGCGGCCGCCATCGATCTTGCGAGTCGGCCGGGCGAAGGCGCTGACGGGGATGGGGCCGTACTCCCGCCTGAGTCGATCGATCAGCCCCGCGAGCGTGCCGCCGAGCGACTTCTCGAAGTCGGTGACGTTGGGGTTGAAGCCGTAGCGCTGCCGGTCGATCTCTTCCATCTGCGCCCACACGCCGAGGCAACCGAGCGCCAGCCGGCCCTGGCGCGCCTCGCTCAGCGCCCACTCCCAGTGTTTGCCGAGCCGGTTTTCCCAGGTGCTGCCGGGCTCGAAGTCGCGCTTCGCCTCGTTGTAGTCGTGACTGTTGCGCAGGTTGTACGAGACCCACGGGCCGAGCCGCTCGTAGCGAACTGACCCGTCGCGGCGCAGTTGATGCGCCTGGTACGGCCGCAGCACGCTCCGCCAGTCACCGCCGCTGTCGCTGTAGCGGACGGTGATGACGCGCTCGAGGCGCTCGCCCGCGCGCCAGCCGTTCAGGAGGCTCAAGCGCGGCATGAGGATGTCGTTCTGGTCTGGGGGCTGATACACCTTCAGGCGCACGAAGTCGCCGACCTGCGCCAGGACCGTATAGCCCGCGGTGCGCTCGGCGTTCCAGAAGGCGATGACAGGTGCGAAGCTCCGGCCGGGGTAGTCGTACTCCTGTCCCCACGCCGCCGGGAAGGAGAGTAGATCGACGTGTCCCGCCCAGGTGGGGAGCAGGGCCTGTTGCGCGCCGGCAAGCTGGAGCGGTTCGAGCCAGAGATGCACTTCCGCGTCCTGCTTCGCATCGGTCGTCAGGTGCAGGTCATAGCCGCCGGGGACCGGCTCGAAACGCACATCGATCTCATTGCCGGATTCGCGCTGGCGAAAGCGCGCGGTCAGACCCTGCAGCGAGACCAGGGCAACACCATCCACGAGCGGCTTGCGCCGGCCGGTGACGCTGGGGGCGAGAAGCTCTCGGCCGGCGAGTGTGACCGAATCGAGACCGCCTTCCCTGCTCAGCCGCACGGTCGGCACGGGGACGGGCGAAGGGGCGTCGGGCGGCGAGGAGTCGCCGGCAGGCCCGTCATCGTCCCGATCGTCCGCCGGCGCATCGACATCGGAGGGCGCATCGGCGTCGGTGGACGGCCGGTCGGGATCGCGCTGTGTCGTGCCGCCCCGTCCGTCGCGGCTGCCCGTGGGAAAGCCCTCCCAGCAGCCGGCAAACAGGATCAGCAGTGCCGGCAGAAGCGCCAGTGTGAAGAGATGGCGGCGGTGCATGGCGGATCTCCTTTGCCCGAGAGACACGTCCGCACGATACCCCCTCCGTCCGTTCGAAGCGCGCCCCGCTGCCTGCCAGGCCCCTGGCCGGGATGCAGACCCGCTCAGCTCAACACGTTGCCGAAGTGCCTGTTCTGGATCGGCGCGATCGCTTCGAGCACCCGGCCGAGCACCTCCGCCGGCGATCCCATGGCGTCGATCTCGGCGACCAGGTCGCTGGGATAGTGCGCCAGCACCGGGGCGGTCTCCTCCTCGTACACCTTGAAGCGGTTGCGGATCACCTCTTCCTTGGCGTCGTCGTGCCGCTTCTCGCGCTCGGCCCGCTTGCGCATGCGCTCGACCATGGCGTCGAGGTCCCTGGCGACGAGATGCACGATCTTGTGCACCTGGATGTGCCTATCCATCATCTCCGCCTGGTTGACGTTGCGCGGAATGCCGTCCAGCACCAGCAGGTCGCGCGAAGGCTTGTAGATGCTCAAGACCGTTCGCGCCTGCGTGTTCTCCGCCCACATCTGCACCGTCACATCGTCGGGAACCAGTTCGCCGCGAGAAGAGTAGTAGAGGAACGTCTGTCCCAACTCCGACTCCCTGTCGAGGCTGCGGAAGACGTCGCCGCATGCCAGGTGATGGAATCCCGGGATGGCGCCGAGCATCTTGCCTTGCGTGCCCTTGCCGGATCCGGGCATGCCCAGGAGCAGGACGGTCTGGTAGCGGTCTGCCATGGCTGTGTATCTCCAGATTGGGCGCGCGGTCGGCGCGGTACGGAGTGGGCCGCACAGGATAGCAGCATCGGTTAGAGCGGGGGCCACTGAGTAGTCGGAGAGGTGAGCAGGAGAACAGGGAACCAAGAAAGCCCGGCGACAAAGGCGAACTGCGAGCCGCCGTCGCCGGGGAAGCTCGGCCACCAGTCTGCAATCCTCGTCGCCTACCGCGCTTCAGCCGCCTGCCGCGCCTGCTGCTCCTCGAGGATCTCCGGGTCGATGCGGGCCAGTTCGCTGAGCGTCTTGCCGGTGGCGGCGGAGAGGACCGCGTGCTGGCGACCCGTCTGCACGGAGCTTCTGACCCAGTCCAGGCTCCCCGAGTACCACTCGTAGGCGTAGCCGATGATGATCAGTCCCAGGAAAGGCGCTCCGAGGACCAGCGCGGGAATGGCGAACTCGCGGAAGGCGACGGCCCAGGGGTAGATGAGGGCGACCTCGACGTCGAAGACCAGGTAGAAAAGGGCGACGACATAGAAGCGCAGGTCGAACTGCACCCAGCCGCTCCCCAGGGCCGGTTCGCCGCACTCGTAAATCTTGAGCTTTTCCGGGGTTGGCACCTTCGGCCGGACGATCATGCCGACCAGCAGCGTCAGCAGCACGAATCCGAAGCCGAAGCCGGCGAAGATGGCGATGGAGAGCAACTGTTCCACGCCGGGATTCTAGTGCAACGGCTCCGTTCGTGCAGCGCCGCACAGCCGCCGCCGGCTGCCGCAGCACGGCGCCTCCTTTACGAAGCGACGCGGCTCTGCCGCGCTTGCACCCGCGCCGTTCCAGCGCGCCAGGTCGATCGCTCACACACGCTCGATGCTCGCCTCCGGCAGCCAGGTCTCCCGGCCGTCCGGCAGGGCCACGCGCAGCCAGCCGGGGCGCTCCTCCAGCACGCGCAGCTCCACGCCCGCGTGCAGCGGCCGCGTGAAGCTCGGCTCGTAGCCCGTCGTGCTCGGGCCCTGCATGCCCTGCACTTCCTCAGCGACGATCACCGCTTCGCCCAGCCCGCCTCCCGCCATCTCCTGCGTGGCGAGCGATGTGAAGCACGCCGCCGCAATGAAGGCGACCGCAATCGTCACGCCGCGCACCGGGAAACGCAGCACGCGCAGCAGCCGCGCCAGCAGCAGCAGCCAGATCAGCGCAAACGCCAGCGCCCCGACGGCGAAACGCACCTCGTGCGGCACGTCGGTGTGCCAGGACCACAGGACCGCGGCGCCGTGCGGCCGCTGCGCCTCGAACTGGTCAACCACGCGCCGCCGCGCCAGGCGCAGGTTGCGCTGGAGATTCTCCTCGCCCGGGATCGTCCGCTGCGCCCGCTTGTACGCAGCGATCGCTTCGCCGAGTTCCTCCAGGTGCAGATGCGCGTTGCCGATGTTGTAGTGCAGGTAGCCGTTGTCGATTCCGCCGCGGCGCAATAGCGTGCGGTAGCCGGCGAGCGCTTCGCGGAAGCGCGGAGCGGCTGCGTCCGGATCGGTCGCGGCGAGAGCAGCGGCCTGGGCGAACGCCTGATTAGCGCTCTCGAAAACGCGCTGCATCTCCTGCGGCGACATCGGCTCCTGGGCGCGACAGGGCGCTGCCCAACCGAGCACGAGCGACATCATCAGCAGCAGGCAGGTGATATATCTCATTGGCGCACCCCCTTGAGCTGTCGATCGAGATCGCTGAGCAGCCGCGTCGCTGCGCCGACCGGGTCGCTGAGCGTCATCGAGCCGCCCGCGTACTTGCTGCGATCCAGTTTCGAGAGCACGGCCCGCGTCGGGGCCGGGTCGATGCCGCGCTCCTCCAGGCCGCGCACGCACTCCGTGGTCGTGATGCTCTCCGCGGGCAAAAGCAAACGGTCGGCGATGTAGCTGCGAACAGCCCGGCTGGCGAGCGTCGCCTGCTGCTGCGCGCCGGCGCGCGCGGCGCGCCGCAGATGCCTGCGCGCGCTGCGCAGCGCCCGTCGCTGGCGTCGCCCCTGCGGATCCTTTGCTTGCTGCCGCCGCACGAGCACGACTGATCCGACGCTGAGATACGCAGCCAACGGAACCAGCATCACCGCCAGCCAGAGCGGCTGACGCAGGCGCTGCCCCAGGCCGCTGGGCATGTCGCGCAGGGCGAGCGGGGACTCGACGTTGGCGGCGATGCCGCGCTGCCGCTCCTCGAGCGCGCCCAGCCCGCCGCCTGCGCCGTTCGCCTCGCCGCCGATCGCGTCGGCTGCGGTCACTTCACGCGTGGCGCTGATCTCGAGCGGCACCGGGGCGCTGCGCGCGACGCGATACACACCCGCGCCGGTGTCGAAATATGACAATTCGAGTGGCGGAATCTCCGTGACGTCCGCGCTCCTGGCGCGGATGGTGCGCACGACCGTCTTGGCGTCCTTCCCGACCGAGACCGACGGCTCTTCCCCGGCGATGCGAAAACGCTCCGTGAAGCGCGCGTCCGCTGCGATGTCCGGCGCTTCGATGCGCCGCAGCGGCGGCGTGCCGGTCAGGCGAATCATGAAAGTGATCGGATCGCCAACGCTCGCCCGCATCGGGTCGGCGAAGGTCTCGATGTCATAGTTGCCGACGAGCCCCGAAAAGTCAGGCGGCCTGCCTTCGAGCGGCAGAGGTCGAACCGTGATCGGCGTCGGCCGGGCGCGGGCGATGTACCGCTCCGTGCGCACCTGGTCGAAGAAACTGTCGAACATGCTGCGCGAGCGCGACTGGGAGCTGGGCACTTCGAAGCTCACCGACGCGCCCGCGAGCTGCGCTTCGCCCGCCAGGCGCGGCAGCAGGAGCGCCTCGACCGTCACCGCCGTCATCACCTGACCTTCGAAACGCTCCTGTTGCATGCGGGCGTAGGTTTGCCTGCCGGCGAAATTCACTTCCGCCACCCGCCGCTGA
>CAZZPX010000121.1:0-6511 GCA_964655955.1 uncultured Phycisphaerales bacterium
GACCAGGTCGAAGTCACGCATGTTCCGCAGGTACACGCGCGTGCGGACCACGTGCTGCAACCCGGCGTTGGCCTGCTCGAGCGCCTCGGCGATGAACTCAATGCAGCGGCGCATCTGTGCCTCGATGTTGTTCTCGCCCACCGTCTGCTCGTTGAATCCATAGGGCGACGTCCCGGAGACATAGACGTGCCGGCCAACCTGCACGGCCCGGCTGCAGCCGACCTTCTTCTCGAGTGAGGAGCCGCTGATGATGTTGTTGCGGATGTTGCGAACCATGGGAAATCCTCCCGGCGCCTGCGGGGGCGCTCATTGCTTGTTCGCCCCCTGACCGCCGTCATCATACACGCTGAGAGCGGCGGATCGGGCCGGAGGTCCGGCGGGCGCGGAGGTGCGGCGACGCCCGTCTTCGCCCCGCGGTATCCTGCCGCCGTGAGCAAGACCAAGCAGCAGTTCATCTGCCGAACCTGCGGCAGCGTGCACGCCCGCTGGCTGGGACGCTGCCCGGATTGCGGGACGTGGGATGCCCTCGAACCGCACACCCTCGACGCCTCGGCGGCCCGCGATCCGCAGCAGGGGCTCGCCGCGGCTCCCGGGGCCGACGCGGCCGGACGACTCCTGCGCCTGCCCGAGGTCGATCTTGCCGACACGGCGCGCCTGCCCAGCCGCATCGGCGAACTCGATCGCGTTCTGGGGGGCGGCATCGTGCCCGGCTCGACGCTGCTGGTCGGCGGCAGCCCGGGCATCGGCAAGTCGACGCTCATGCTCCAGGCCGCGGGCAAGCTCGCCGCCGCCGGGCAGCCGGTGCTCTACGTGTCGAGCGAGGAGTCGCCCCAGCAGATTCGCCTGCGCGCCGAGCGCCTGGGGATCCGCGCTCAGACGCACCTGTACATCCTCGCCGACACGAATCTCGCGCGGATCGTCGAGGCGATGCGCAAGGTGAAGCCCGCCCTGTCGATCATCGACTCGATCCAGATGATCTACAAGTCGGACCTCGGCGCGTCGCCGGGCTCCGTGGCGCAGCTTCGCCGCTGCGTGACCGAGTTGGTCTACCTCGCCAAGCTTGACGGCACGGCGTGCGTGCTCGTCGGTCACGTGGTCAAGGACGGTTCGCTCGCCGGTCCCAAGCTCGTCGAGCACATCGTCGACGTCGTCCTCAGCTTCGAAGGCGATCGGTACCACGCCCATCGCATCGTGCGCGGCATCAAGAATCGCTTCGGATCGACGCTGGAGATCGGCCTCTTCGAGATGACCGGCGCAGGCCTCATCGAGGCGCCGCATGCCATCGGCGCCGCCATCGAGGACTGGGAGCTCGCTCGTCCCGGCACGACAGTCTGCCCGGTTCTCCTCGGCACGCGCTGCGCTTTGGTCGAACTGCAGGCGCTGACGGCGACGGCGTTTCCGGGGTCGGCGAAGCGCAAGGCCGCCGGCATCGACGCCAATCGTCTCGCCATGCTGGTCGCGGTGCTCGAACAGCACGGCGGGTTGCGCCTGGCGGACCGCGACATCTTCGCCAGCAGCGCCGGCGGACTGAGGATCGCGGAGCCCGCCGCGGATCTGGCGCTGACGCTGTCGCTCGCCTCGGCGCACCTGAAGAAGTCGCTGCCGCCCCACACCGCCGTCATTGGCGAAGTCGGTCTCGGCGGCGAAGTTCGCGCCGTAGCGCAGCTCGAACAGCGGCTGATCGAAGCGGAGCGGCTCGGTGCGAAGCTCATTATCGCGCCTCCTCAGCAGTCGCCGCGCGCCTGCAAGGTTGTGCAGCCGGTCAAGTCGATCGCGCAGGCGCTGGAAGTGCTCAGCTAATTCTCGCCGGGTGATTCGCGATTCATTCAGAGCGCACACGCGGCGCTGAGCGGCTAAGTGTCGGCGCGGTCCGCATCTGCGCGCCGCTCGTGCGCGGCGTTCTGCGGTGCCGGCGCGCAGGGAAACAAGCGGAAGCGCCGTGACATTGCCTTCTTCGCGCTTTCTAAGCGGATTCGGGGTTGCAACTCTGCTGAGTCCGCCTATCTTACACCCATCATCGGCAGCGATGAGACAACTGGAAGCTTGTCGAGGACGTTGAGTAAGAAGGGAAGAAACGCACCTCGCATATGCAAGGATGGAAGGAGCAGCGCGCCGCGCGGTCGGAGACTCGTGTGCCGTCGCCGCTGTCGGAGCTGTCGTCACGGAACGCAGGCGCACGAGCGTCCGTCGCCGGCGCGTTCTCCACATCCGCCACGCCTTCCTTCACTGCGTCGATGTAGGGAAGCGCATCGACACGCAAGCGCAGAACTGCTTCCGTGTTCCTCCTGAGAGCCCCGCACCGTGCGCGGGGCTCTTCTCAATTGGCGGTCGACGAGTTGGCGAGAGTCGCGGAGGTGAAGAGAATGGCAAGAGGCGAATGACTGATGACGAATGGGAATTGCGTGGGGTCGGCGCTGCCGCTCGGCCGTCTCAGCCTTCCTCCTTCACTCCGTCGCTGCGTCCCGTCACCGCCTCCTCCAGCAGCCTCAGCTTCGCCGCTCGATAGGCTGTGAGATCCATTTCGTAGTCGTCAGAGGCGCGCAGGACGGCGCCGATGATCCGCGCCGCGGCGGCGGGATCGCGCTCCTTGAGCTCACGCAGCAATTCCGAATCCTCGAGGCCAATGCGATGCGCCTCGAAGCGCTGGCCCGACCAGGGACGATCGATGCCGGGGTAGACCACGTGCGTGTCGCCCGCAGGAAGGAAGTTCGGCGGGCCGGCCCCGTGCGGCACGACGCTCGTCTCGAACGGGTCCTGCCCGCTGCGATAGTGATTAAAACCCCAGTGCAGAAAGCCGTACAGATCGTACTTCACCAGCGACCAGCCGAGATACACCTGCCGCACCCGCTCCTGGTCGAGCAATCGATTGAGATGCCTTCCGCCGGGTATGAGACAGGTGTACACCCACACCTGATCCCCTGCCTGTTGGCGCTTCTCGAAGAAGTTGCGGTGCTGCTCGTACACCTGCACCTGCGGGCACCAGTGATCGACCGCGTCGACAAGCTCAGTGCACATCGTCGCATCGAAGATCGCGACGCCCGGCATCTGCTTGCGCACCTGCGCCGCCAGTTCCTTGTAGCTCTCGGCATTCGTCGCGGTGGGTTCATCCGAGAGGTGCTGCAGGTAGACGACGCGCTCGGGGAGGCGCAACTCCGCCAGCGCCGCGTTGATCTCGTGCAGCATCGTCGCCAGTTCAGCCCTGCCCGCTTCGCTCGTCACGTCGCTGCCCGTCAGCATGAGATCGAGGCGCGGCGAACTCCAGTCGCCCTTGTGTCGCCCAGCGAGGTGCCCGCCTTCGATGTGCGTAAAGCCGCGGGCGAGAAAGAGACTCACGTACCGCTCGAGCCGCTCGCGATCGAGGCTCGGGCGACTCTCGGCATCGAGCGACATGAAATCGCCCCAGCGAATCCAAAAGGTGTTCTGCCGGCCACGCAGCATGAGGTCGGCGTACTTGCCGAGCATGCTCCAGAAGGGATCGGACCACAACTCCAGTCCGTGGCGCTCAGCGACGATCGACGGGCTGAACCAGTTCGTGTAGCCGGGACTGTCAACTCCGGGCAGAGGCACGGCGACGGGATGCACGTAGAGCATCCAGGTCAGCTTCTCGCTCCACTCTCCCGACGCGATGTGAATGTCGATGTAGTCCGACGTGAGCCGGTCGACGAGGCGCTGGTCGGCGAAGAGTTCCACACGCGCTGCGAGGACGCCGTTCTCATTCGCGCGCAGCACCGCATCAGCGGGGCGCAGGACTTCGTACACCTCGAAGGGCGCCTTGCGCACGACGTACGGATTGTCCTTGCCGTCCCATGCTTCGGTCCGACTGGAGAGGCCGGTGTTCTGCTCGACCGGCACGGGCAGCAGTTCGTAGATGTCCGGGCGAAGTCGCGTCTGCGCGAGCGAGGGGAAGGTGAGGGTGACCTCGGCGTCGCCTTCCAGCCCGGTCACGAGCAGATGCACGCCGACGGGCACGTTCAGCGGCGTGTCGCTGCGCAGGCGGCTGCTACCCTCCTCAGCCGGTGTGTCAGGAAAGATGACGGTGAGTTCGTCGAACAGGGCCGCATCCTGGCCGCGCGCGGTGGCAGCAGCAGACGCGCTCGCCAGCAGACAGAGCAGCAAGGAGATGAGCACCCGAGGCGACAGCGACATGGAAGGCTCCTTTCACCCAGGCCTGGGCGAGCGGCACTGTACCGCGCCGCCGGGGCGCCCCCAACCTGAGTGCGTATGGCCCGCGCTTTCCGCGCTCTACTGCTCCGCCGCATCCTCGCGATGAATCACCAGCCGCGCCTGCAGGCCGTCGTGTTCGAACGTCAGGCCGAAGTCCGCCCGCTCGATCTCGCGGATCACCGGCGGATAGTCCTCTGCCGCGAGCGGCTCACCCGGATGGCCGAAGACGGTCGACCGCATGGTGTGGAAGGTCTGGTCCCAGACGAACTCGCCGCCGCCGGGGCAGATGAGCGTCGCGCCCCAGAGTTCCTCATACACCTCGACGGGGTCCCGCCGCGGAAAGAGCCGGCGGTACTCGTTGAGGATCGGCAGATTCGCCCAGGCCCGGCGCTGCATCGTTGACGTGTATGAATCATTCGAGATGGCGCGGATCGCGTCGATGGCGCGCCGCCCGGCGTTCAGGCGCATGCTCTCGCCCAGGGGTGTGGCCGCGCGCTGATCGGCGTTCGAGGCGGCGGGCTCGTTCGCGGCCTGCCCTTTCGCCGCCTTGCGCTCGATGGCGCGCTTGAGCACCTCCTCGCTGAGCGACGCGGTGAGCGAACCTGAGGTGAGGTGGTAGTACACGTGCAGTTGCTCGGCGATCTGCCCTCCCGACTCCTCGCGGAAGCTGATCTCGACGTAGGAGGCGTCGCCGTGCTCCTTCGGCTCCCAAAGCAGCGCCTTGGGCGCGACCTGATCGAGATACGTGCGCAGCGCCGCCAGGAAGATCGTCGCGCGCGAGAGGCTGGTGATCTCCACTTCCACGGCGAGCGGCGTCTCGAAGAGGCGCTCCTGCAGGTACTCCTGCGGATCGTCCGACGCGAGCGCCGCATCGAAGACGGGATCGTCGTCGACATACACCGTCAGCCAGCCGCCCAGCCACTTGGTCAGCGGCGCCGTCCCCTCGGGATTGATCATCCGCATGAAGTTGTTGGCGTAGCGCACGGGCTCGGAATCCGGATCGAGCGCCAGCGTCGCGTGCAGCACCGCTTCTCTATGTGGATCCCCCGCCTCGGCGGGCAGGCGCGTGTCGCCCGTCACCTCCATCAGCGAGCGATACTGCGACCGCACCGTGAGCGGCACCACCGTCAGCGACAGCCCCAGGCGCCGCGGCTCGACCGACAGCCTTGCCGCGATCGGATCGAAGCCCTGGCCCCAGCGCTGCATGTAGCTGCGGCGAAAACGCGAGTAAGCGCTCGCCTCCGCTTCAGTGACCGAGTCGATCGAGAGTTCGGCGATCGGCGTGAGAAAATGCAGCGAGCCGTACACGCTGTCCACCGGGCCCGTTTCCGTGAGCCGCAGCCCGTGAGAACCAGGCACGTCGAGCGGCTGCGAGAGCGCTGCGGGTGTGATCTCGTCGCGCAGCAGCGCCGCATCATGCGCGGCCACGAGGTCAGCCAGCTCGGCCGCGGCGCGCGTGCGGCGGGATGTGCCGATGCGCCAGGTCGCCGACGCCCAGCGTCGAATCGCGGCATCCGTCGCCACGAGAAAGGCCGACTCGTCGGCTTCTCCCAGGGGATACTCGCCGCGGAAGTAGGCGAATTCATCGAGATTCGCGAGCGCATCCTCACCGCGCTCGACATCGAGCAGGCGCCTGATCTGGTGCGGCGAGTTGGTGACCACCACGATGCCGTCGAGCTGGAAGAGATACGAACAGATGCGCCGGCCGGGACTGGCCACGCCGCCGAAGAGCCTGCCCGCGACCTCGACGTTGGTCTGCTCCGCGCCAGGCTCACGTTGCAGCGCCAGGTTCTGCTTGGCGCGCAGCGTTTGCAGGAGCAGCTCCGGCGTCCGCGTCTCGAAGAGCACCGCCACGTCCGTGCCGGTCGGGAAGTAGGGATCGCTGCCGGTCACGGCGACGCTGGTGATAAGCGCCGGGCCAAGCTGCCGCGTCAGCTCATCGATCTGGAGGCAGAGCTGGCGCTCGTAGCGCTCGCGCACGTGGGCGTCCTGGGCGCGCGGCTGGGCGATCTCGAGGATCGGCGCCCCCATTCGCTCCGCCTCATCCACCACACGCAGCAGCGCGCCGAATGACGGGAAGAAGCAGGCGTACTGATCGGCGGGAATGTGCGCGGCGAGCGCATCCAGCCGGGGCTTCTCGTCAGGCAGGATGGCGCTCCAGTCGACCTCCGGAACGGTGATCCCCTCCAGCGACTTGATGTCGACGGTCAGCGGCTGCTCCGCCTCGACCTGCAGATCCGCGTCGAGCGGCAGATTCTCCGCCAGGGCTCGACCGCCCGTGACGAAGGCGAAGCTCTTCTGCAGGTCGTTCTCGTAGTTCTGTGCCGCCTGAACCTGCACCGGGGCG
>CAZZPX010000121.1:6611-8344 GCA_964655955.1 uncultured Phycisphaerales bacterium
CGTCGCCGGGCTCATCGGGCAGGTGCAGGCCGACCTGTGCCTCGTCGTAGCGGAACCAGGCGGCGCTCGCCCACTGATCGGGGTCGCGCGGCTGGGCGATGTAGGCCTCTCCGGGCCCATCGAGGACGAGGTAAGGCCAGCGCGGCGCGTGCCAGGAGCCGTAGCCGAAGTTCGCCCCGCCCCGCTCGGGAAGCGAGTAGTCGTCGAGGGCGAGGTCGGCGAGGGGGACGGCGATGTAAGCGTCGGCCAGCGCGGCAGGCACGGCCGCCAGGAGGGCGGCCAGGGCGGCGCCACGGGCCAGCGTGGTCGAACGCGGAGAGCGACGGGGCGTGAGCGAGCGCGGCATGCGAGACCTCCCGTGAACTGGGGAAGCGAACGGATCAAAGTTAGTTTGCACTAGCTAAAGTACCCCGCCGCGGCGGCCCGTCAAGCACAAATGTGCAAATTCAGCCAGTCGCGGCTCGCGTGCGCCGTGCAGGTTGCTCTCTTCCTGTCGCGCCGAGGGTACTTCGAAGGAGCCGCGACCGTGAGGGAGCGGTCCTGGCGAACGGCAGAGGAGCAAGTTTGTGGTTGCGTCGACCGATGAGCGCGAGCGGTGCCTGCGGCGGTGAACGCCTGCACATGGATGCAACCGCTCCCTGACGGTCGCTGCTCATTGCTCTTGAGCAGCGCCTTCTTCCCGTCGCGGCTCGTGTCGCGCCAGGGCGCCCATGGGGTCCCAGGGGGGGAGGACGATCGGCTCGGTCTCGGCGGCGGCCTGAAGCTCCTGCGATAACAACCGCTTCGGGCAGGCGACTTCGTACATGTACTCGTCGAACCAGTTGTCGTTCATCGTGTAGAAGCCCTTCACGCCGTTGTCTTCGCCCCAGCTGTTCTCCACGCGCCAGCGGCGGGGTTTGCCATCCGCAACATCGACGCCGGTGAAGAGCATCGCGTGCGTCATCACCGTGTCGTGGTATTCCAGCCGGCCTGCCTTGTCGAGCTTGAAGGGCGCGTCGTAAACCTCGCCGTACTCGAAGAGATTGGCGTCCCAGAGTCCTTCCTGGCGCTGCATCATCTTGGCGACGTCGCAGCCGAACCAGACCGGCTCGCCGCTTTCGATGAGCTTGATCGCAGCCTGTTTCATGACGTCGATCTCGACGTTGAGGTACCTCACGATCTCGCCGCCCACGACGTTGCCCAGGTACTGCACGGTGAAGGTGCGGTTGAAGGGGCTCGTCTCGCGCGGGTCGTGCACGAGGCAGACGTAGTCGTCGAGGGGCAGCGTCACGTACCTCTCCGCGAACTGCCGCGGCGTCATCACGCCGTCACGGTGAAATTCCTTGTCCTTGTCATTCCACTGCCAGTCGAACTCGGTCGGCGGCGTGCCCAGATGAATGCAGAGCATGCGATGGATGACGGCGAGGATCTCGCGCTTGTCCTTGCGCAGATCGTCAGGCGATCTGCCCCTGGCGCAGAGGTCGCGCAGCGTCTTCGCCCCTTCGCGCAGGCGGCTGAGCAGCATGCTGTTCATGCGCTGCGTGTTGGATGAGCTGTCCGTCTCGGGCATGGCGCTCTTGGGGACGAGGCCGTGCTTCCGCACGATGTTGATGAACATGTTCCACTGCCCGCCGTCGTCGAGCGGCCGATCGAGCAGGAAGGCGACGACGCGGTCATCGCTGGGTCGATCCGCCGTGTCGATGATCGCCTCGACGAAGTAGTTGCTGCGTTCGAGCTTGTCCCAGAAGAGCGTG
>CAZZPX010000122.1:0-8343 GCA_964655955.1 uncultured Phycisphaerales bacterium
AGACCAACCTCGACCGTGCGTTTCTCAGGCGGCTGCGCTTCGTGCTCGACTTCCTGCGTGTCTATTCGAAGGAATGATCCTCCGGGAGGTACTCAGATGAAACTGCAGATGCTTGTCGCTGGTGCGCTGGTTCTGGCCGGACAGTCCGCAATTGCAGCGGGGCAGGACGCGCCGCAGCCGGCTGCGGACGCGCTCGAGACGGTCGAGGCCTACGTGCCGTTCATCGTGCGCGTGGAATACACGCTGAAGTACGACCGCGGCCAGGCTCCGCCGGTCGACTGGTCGCAGATGCACGCCGGCGATCAGATGACGGACTATGAGGAAATGGACTGGTCGACGCTGATTGACGAGGAGCGGCCGGCGGAGCGCGTGGGCTATCTCGTCGCGCCGGATCTCGTCGTCACGGAGGACATCGACCTGCACCCGCGCTTCATCAAGCGCATCGAAGTGCGCTCGGGAGACACGCTGGTCAGCGCCGAGCGCAGCGCGATCATCCTGAAGAACGACGGCGTGCTGCTGCGGCTCAGCGAACCTCTGATCGACGCCGGCCTCAGCTTCGACGGCGACGCGGACAATCCCAGCAGGTATCTGCGCTCGCTGGCTTACTCGGGCGCCTGGCTGACGGGCGTCGGCTCTCTGGACAGCTCGCTCTGGACGACGGACTACGGCTGGGCCACGCGCGGTGCGCCCGCCAACGCGCTCATACTTGACAAGGATTCCCGGCCAATTGGTGTCAGCCTGAATGGCAGCTTGAACCTGGACGGGCGCTGGCGCGGCTCGCCGCTCGACTGGCCGCAGTACTCGCAGGAAGAACTCGATCGTGTCCTCGAGCAATTGCACGATCTCGCCGCGTTTCAGATTCCGCGCGTGGAGCTGCGCCTGCGCAGCCCCAAGACCGAGGACCGCGGCAGCGCCTGGGGCCGTTACGGCTACGGCTACGGGGAGATGGATGATGACGTCACCCAGTGGCACGGCCCTGGCGTCCTGCTCGACAACAAGACCGTGCTGGTTCTCGCCCAGTTCAAGCCCAGCACGACGGCGCGCCTCGAGGCCATTCGCGTGCATCTGCAGCCCAACGAGGTGAAATCGGCGACATTTGTCGGCTCGCTGCGCGACTACGGCGCGTTTCTCGCGCGCCTGGACGAGCCGACCGACATCATGCCTCGCATCTCCTCGCAGGATCTGCGCGGCCTGCGCCACGAGCTGCTGCTCATGCTGAACCTGGCGATCCGCGGCGAACATCGCGTCGCCTACTACCAGCACGACCGCGTGGCGCAGTTCCAGTTCGGCTGGCGGCGGCAGGTCTACCCGCTCATGAGCGCCAGGATGGACGACCAGTACGGATACTACGGCCGGGGTTCGGCGACCGAAGGATCGGAGTCGCTGCGCTACCTCTTCGATCGGGAGATGGCGCTGCTCGCCATACCCCTGACGCAGCGGACCAAGGTGACGGTCGATGACGAGTGGGACGCCGCGGGCGCGGTGATGACGCCGATCTCGTACATCATGGCGCTCCTCGACGATCTCGAGGCGCACCTCGATCCGAACAACACGCCGCTCCCCGAGGAGGAAGAGAACCGCATCGCCTGGCTCGGCGTCGAACTGCAGCGCGTCGACGCGGAGCTGGCGCGCATGAACGAGATCTCGGACATCACCAACGACGGCTCCTTCGGCGCTTTCGTGACGTACATCTACAAGAACTCGCCCGCCGAGCGCGCCGGCCTGAAGCTGGGCGACATCCTCCTCAAACTGCACGTCGAGGACTACCCCAAGCCCCTCGAGGTGTACGGCACCAGCACCGGTCGAACCTTCTTCCCCTGGGAGCAATACGACGAAGCGCCGGTCGAGTATCTGGCGGAGCTTCCCACGCCCTGGCCCAGCGCCGAGAGTCAACTGACCTTGTCGCTCACCCAGGTCGGCTTCGGCACGCCGCTCACGCTGGAGTATTACCGAGACGGCGAAATCCTCACCGAGGACATGCAGGTCGAGCAGAGCCCGCCGTACTTCGGCAGCGCCAAGCGCTACAAGAACGAAGGGCTGGAGCTGACCGTGCGCGATCTCACCTATGAAGTTCGCCGCTACTTCCAGCGCAAGGATGATGATCCCGGCGTGATCATTTCCAAGGTCGAGCCGGGCAGCAAGGCGGACATCGCCGGTCTGCGTCCCTACGAGTTCATCACGCTCGTTAACGAGCAGCCGGTGCACAACGTGGACGAATTCAAGGCTGCGGTTCTCGGGCCGGAGGAACTGCGCTTCGAAGTCCGGCGGATGCAGCGCGGGCGCATCGTCAAGATTCGTCTCGATGAACCGCTGACCGCGGAAGAGGACGCTGAGGCGGCAGGCGCCGAGGCGGAGGCGGAGCAGTAACCGCCGCCCCCGTTGCCTTCTGTGCGAGTGCCGGATTGGCGCTACCGATCGCTGCGCGTCCGTGCCGATTCACGCTGCGGCTGAGCGCCGTCGCCGGCGCGCTGCGGCCCGGCGCCGGAGCGTGCATCCTCGGCGAAGAGCGCTGAGCCGATGCGGACGATATTGGCGCCCTCTTCGACAGCGATCTCAAAGTCGGATGAAGCGCCCATGCAGAGCACGTTGAAGTCTCTGCCCGCGACACCCTTGTTGTGAATCTCCTGGAACAACTCGCGGCAGCGCTGGTAGGTCTCGCGCGCCTCCGCCTTGCTCGCGCCTGCGGGGACGGTCGTGGTCAGCCCGCGCAGGCGCAGGTGGAACATGGCGTGGATCAGTTCCGCGACGTGGCCGGCGGCGGGCAGCGACAGGCCGCCCCCCGCCTTGCTCAGCGAGGCGTTCACGTCCAGCAGAATCTCGACGGGGCGGTCGCGCTGCAGCGTGGCGTTCTGCAAATCCTCCGCCACGCGCACATTGTCGACGCTGTGGATGAGCTGCGCCACGTCGGCGAGCTTGCGCAGCCGGGGCCTCTGCAGTTCGCCGAGCATGTGCCAGCGCACCGCCGCGGGAACCCGCGCTCCGCGGTCGCTCGTGAGCGTGCGATGGCGGCTGAGGAATTCCTCGATGCCGGCGGCGCGCTGGAGCAGGTTCTGGGCGCGGTGCTCGCCGAAGTCGATGTGACCGAGTTCGACCAGGGCCCGGATGTGCTCGGGTTCGGCGTCGCTGGTGACCGCGATGAGCAGGATGGAGGAAGCAGGGCGGCCGCTGCGCTGGGCGGCGGCGTCGAGTCGCGCCTTGATGTCGAGGTATCGTTCTCGGATCGCTGTGGGCGAGGGCACCGGCATCTCCTGCGTTCTCGCACCCATCATAGCCGATGCGCCGCTGGACCCAAGCAGCGATGTCGCGAAAGGTCCCGCCCCACCCGCTTTGACCTGAACCGGCTGTGTCGGCGGAGGTTGAGCGGCCGAGAGACGCTTCGTCTGGAAGCGGATACGATGTGGCTTTGCATCGCACCAGACTCGCATCGTGCCGGCGGCGGTCCGCGCCCGCCGCCGCAGCACCCGGAGCACCCGCAGTGTCGCCGGCCAAGATCACGTGTGAGGAGCCATGGCAAAGCCGAAGAACACGCCCTGCGTGCTGATCATCCGAGACGGCTGGGGCCACAATCCGAACTTCAACCATCGACCCTTCAACGCGGTCGAACTCGCCAAGACGCCCGTCTCCGATCGACTCATGGCTGAGTATCCCACGACGCTGATCGGCACGTCTGGACGCAACGTCGGCCTGCTCCAGGACCAGATGGGCAACAGCGAGGTCGGCCACCAGAACATCGGCGCCGGGCGGATCGTCCTCCAGGAGCCCATGCGCATTACCCGCGCCATGGAGAACGGCGACTTCGCCGGCAACGACGCCCTTGCCGGCGGCATCAAGCACGCCAGGGACAACGACAAGGCCGTCCACCTCATGGGCATCGCCTCCGACGCCGGCGTGCACGGCATGATCTCTCACCTCTTCGGCCTGCTCGACCTCTGCAAGCAACTCGGCCACACCCGCGTCTTCATCCACTGCTTCACCGACGGCCGCGACACCGGACCGTACACCGGCAAGGCCTACGTGCAGTCGATCGACGATCGCCTCAAGCAGCTCGGCCTGGGGCGGATCGTCTCCGTCATGGGGCGCTACTGGGCGATGGATCGCGACAATCGCTGGGAGCGCGTCGCCCGGGCCTACGCCTGCCTCACCGGTCGCGGCGAACGGCAGTACATCGACCCCATCCGCTTCATGCACACGGCGGAGACGGCGGTGCAGTTCTATTACGACAACCCCGTCAGCACCAGCCAGGAAGGCGACGAATTCGTCACCCCCATGATCATCGCCGATGAGCACGACGACGCCCGCGCCACGCGCGTCAGCAACGGCGATACGGTGATCTTCTGGAATTACCGCGGCGACCGGCCAAGAGAACTCTGCCGCGCCTTCGTTTATCCCCAGTTCGAGGGTCTGGTCGAGCCCAGCCCGGACACCGGCCGCAAGGGATTCGATCGCGGTGAAAAGCTTGACGTGCGCTTCGTGGCCATGACAGGCTATGCGACCGACCTGGAGCAGTACGTCGACATCGCCTTTCCCAAGGAGGAAAGGATGAAGCACATCGGCGGGGCGTACTTCTCTGAACTCGGGCTGCGGCAGCTGCGCTGCGCGGAGACGGAGAAGTTCCCGCACGTAACGTTCTTCTTCAATGACTACCGCGATGATCCCTTCCCGGGCGAGGAGCGCATCATCGTGCAGAGTCCCAAGGTGGCGACCTACGACCTGAAGCCCGACATGAGCGCGCCGCAGGTCGCCGAGGCGGTGATCGGCAGGCTCGTCGCCAGGGACTGCGAGGATGTGCTTATTATTAACTTCGCCAACGGCGACATGGTCGGTCACACCGGGCAGCTCCGGGCGGCGATCTGGGCCTGCGAGACCGTTGATGACTGCGTCGGCCGCATCGTCGAGCAAACGCTGCGCCGGGGAGGCTGCGCGATCGTCACCGCGGATCACGGCAACGCCGAGCAGATGTGGGATCCGGAGCACCACTCGCCGCACACCTCGCACACGACCTACGACGTGCCGCTGATCCTGGTGGGCGAGGAATTCAAGGGAATGGAGCTGCGCGAGGGCGGCAGGCTCGCGGACATCCTCCCCACGATGCTCGACGGGATGGGTCTGGAGAAGCCGGTGGAGATGACTGGAGAGTCGCTGCTGGTGCGCCGCTGACGCGCCGCCGGCCCGACGACAACCCGAGTCGCAAACGCGCGGAGCACAAAGGAGCGGTCATGCCCAGGGACACGAGCGACTTCGAGATGGGCGGCGTCTTCGCGGGAATGCGCCGCGAGATCGAACGCACCTATCGCCGCACGGGCGGATTCGGGAAACTGTGGATCGAACTCGTGCCTCCTGAACTGGCCGCGACGACGAATCTCCAGGGCTACGCCCGCGGAGTTTTGACTGTTTCCGTGTGCGATGCGGCTGCGAAGTACGAGTTGGATCGGCTGCTGCGCAGCGGCCTGGAGCAGGAGTTGCGACAGCGCGCGCCCTCGACGCTGCGCCGCGTCAAGCTCGTGCTTGCGGGTTGAACGTGACGCCCGCGCGCCTGCGGAAATCGCCGCGACCGCCTTGCAGGCGAGCTAAGATCAAGCGGATCAGTGAGCGCGAGCATGTACGACGAGTACGACGACAACTATGGCGAACTCGATCCGGAAGGCCCGAGCGCCGAGGATCTCGAGCGCTTCAGCCGCGCTGATGAAGCGGGGGAGTCGGGCACGGTCAAGTGCCAGCAGTGCGGCAAGCTGATCTTCGATGACGCCGACGTCTGCCCGTATTGCGGCACATTCCAACTGCGCGGAGCGCGTCGTAACCGGCGCCTGTGGCTGGTTGTGGTCGCCATCATCGTGCTCCTGGCTTTCCTTCTCGGCTACGGCATCTGGCCGTAGGTGGGAGGACCTGAATGTCCAATGACGAATGAAGGAAGAAGGACGGGCGTGCCTGCTGGTGCGTTTTGATGACATGGTTGGCGCCCTCGATCGTCGTCTCCGAGGTTTCAACCATTCATCATTCGTCATTCAAATTCATTCCCCGCCGCGCGTCTCACTTGTGTCGGCGCCTGGCCGGACGCGGCCGGCGCGGCGGCAGATCTCGGCGTAGACCTCGCGCGCGATCGCCAGCCCCGCGTCGCGAAAGTTCTTTGGATTCGCCCAGAAATCTTCAAGATCTCCCTGCCGCTGCTGCTCGTACGTCAAGACCTTGATCATGAGCTGCACCTTGTCCGCCGCCTTGACGATGCGCGCCTCCAACGAATGCCCGGCCTCGGTCTCGCGCCAGAGTGCTGCGTACTCCGGCGGCAGTTCCTCCGCGGTGATCTTCGCTTCGACTTCGTACAGGGCCCGCTCGAGATCCGGTGTCTTGAATGGCATGGGCACGTCGCCGAGCATCGCTTCGGGCGCATCGTGCAGCAGGGCCATGCGCAGCACGCGCTCACCGTCGACATCGGCGCCCTGTTCGCGCACCAGATCGACGAGGAACATGGCGACGAGCGCCACCCCAAAGCTGTGGGCGGCGATTGTCTCCGCTTCCGCGACGCCGCGAATGACATAGCCCGTCCGCCGCAGCGAAGAGAGCGGGTCAAGTGCCTGGAGCACATTGATGATGGTGCTGGCGTCGAGCATCGGATGGATTGTAACGCGCATGTTCCAGCGTCCGCTCATCGCCAAGGGACAGCGGCTGTACAGGCGGGCGAAATTACGGCTGAAAGTGCTCGAGCATCATGCGGCTGACGGGGATCAGGGCCTCGCCCAGCGCCAGGATCTCTGCCGGCGTGCGCCAGGCGAGCTTCGCGTATTCTTCGCCCGGGCGTTCCACCGCCGCCGCGTCCAGTTCCAGGCGATAGCAGGCGTCGTAGCTGCGGGTGACGGCGTCGTAAGCGAGGAGCATCGGGGCGACCCGCTCGCGCTCGGCGCTCAGGGCGGTCTCCTCGCGCAGCTCCTGCAGCAGGCAGCCGATGAGGTCCATGGCGTGCCACTCCGCCGACTCTCCCTCTGCATGCATCGGCGGCGCGGCCGAACCCGAGGGAGCGAGTTCCCAGTGCCCGGGATAGAGGTGTACGCCCGCGGCGCGTTGTGCGATGAGGGCGCGGCCGTCGCGCACGAGGAGGCCGCTGACGCCGAGGCTGCACACGCCCGTCTCCACGCCGGCGCGTCGCACGGCGAGCTGGCGATAGCGCGCCCGCCGGCAGATGATGACGCCGCGCTGCGGATCGATCTTCTGCACGTGGAGTATTTGACCGTCGAAGAGGCCCGGCTCCTCCCGGCACAGCGCCTCCCAGGCGCGGTCGACCTGCGCGGCAAGAGGCGCCGGGAGTGAAAACTCGCCGCGATACTCGGCCGTCAGCGAGTGCGCGGGCCAGCAGGCATGCTCGTTCGGATGCATCCACGCCATGTCGCCACCTCTGCCGCAAGACGCGCGGCCCGCATTGCCTCAGTCTTCCGGCCGCTCTCCGGCGGGGGCCATCTTGACGATCTTGGGGTCGAAGCGGGCGATCTTGTCGACCAGATCCCGCTGCGCTTCCATGACCGCGTCGATCTGCTTGTAGACCATGGGCGCTTCGTCAAGCCCGGCGCTGAGCAGCAACACTTCCTGTGCGGCGAGACGCTTCTTCACAGCGGACCAGGTGAAGCTGCGCTTGGCCTCGGTGCGCGACATGACCCGCCCCGCGCCGTGCGAGGCGGAGCGCAGGCTCTCTGCTTCGCCCTTGCCGCGCACGATGTACGCGGGCGAGGCCATCGAACCCGGGATGATGCCGAGCACGCCGGCGTGTGCGGGCGTGGCGCCCTTGCGATGCACGATGAGCTTCTCGCCGAAGTGCTCCTCCTCCCAGGCGAAGTTGTGGTGGTTCTCGACATGCGCGGCGACGTCCGCACCCAGCGCCCGGGCGATGCGCTCGTGTATGAGAGCATGATTGGCGGCGGCGTATCTGCCCATGAGTTGCATTGCCTGCCAGTACTCCTGGCCGTCGTGCGAATCGAGGCTGAGCCACGCCAGGTGCCGCAGTTCCTTCGGCAGGTCGGGGTGCTGCTCCAGCGCCAGGCGTGAGTAGTGCTGGGCGACCATGGCGCCGATGCCCCGGCTGCCGCTGTGCGAGAGGAGCGCGAGGTATTCACCGGCCTGCAGGCCGAGGTCCGGCTCTTCCAGGGTCAGTACCCCGAATTCCACGAAGTGATTGCCCGAGCCGCTCGTGCCGAGCTGCGCGTGGGCCTTGCCCTTGTTTGTGCGCGTGATGGGGGAGACGGCCCAGTCGTCGTCGAGCACGGCATGCTCGTTGCGCGCGCCCTTGAATTCCGCCCCGACGCCGAAGCGGGTTTCCGCTTCGATGATGTTGGCGAGTCGATCCGTCTCCGCCTTGAGAAT
>CAZZPX010000123.1:0-8286 GCA_964655955.1 uncultured Phycisphaerales bacterium
CTCGGCTGCGTGGTCGATCACCTCGACATCTCGATCACCGGGGACACCCGTGATAACTGCGTCTTCGGATCAGACGGAGCCCCGACTGGGACGGCACCTACACGACCGACGCCAAAGCCCTCCACTACTTCCGCGGCGACGAGACGTGCACCTGGCGCGACGACGGCAGCGACTTCCCGCTGGGGCGCCTGGACTTCGTCATCTACACCGACAGCGTCCTGGCGATCGTCCACAGCTTCGTGCTGAACACGGTGACGATGACGGAGGGGGAATTGGACGCGACGGGACTTCAGCGGCTGGACGTCACGCGAGGGTCGATGGCGGAGTTCGATCACTTGCCGGTGGCGGTGGATGTGCGGGTGGTGGGCGGAAGGTAGCGCGTGCAACCCCTGGGTTGCGCCCGGTCATGAGGATGCAACCCCGCCATAACCGCGACCGGCGCCAAGCTCGGACGCCGGCTGATCAGCCCACATCCAATCGTCCGATTCGGCTCGCACGGTCCCTGCGGGGTGGTTGCGCCTGGGAATGACGTAGGGGGGACGAGACGCTCTTCCAGATGTCCAGCGTGGGTATGAGAGACTCAGTTGCACTGCGAGGACCGTGGAGAGAAGAGCTTGCCATCTCGACGAACTTGGCGACGTCCGGCTCGGACTCGAGTTCCCTTCACCGAGTCGGACAACGCGATCTGAAGCCGTCGCGGAGATTGCTGCCGGCATTTCGCAGGAAATGGGAGTGCCGAGTTCCTCGAGCACCTGCCACGCCGGACGAGTCGGATCGTTTCCAAGCGCGGGACGAGGCACACGAGCCTGAGGATGCCCCGTCCGCAACGTCGTCCAGGCTCGCGCGAGGGCGCGCGCTGCGCGCAACTCCTTCAATTGGCAGGCCACTGCGCCACAACCCCACGAAGGTCCGCGCGTGACCAATTGAGTTCCGGTGCTCTCTATCGGATTCTGCTGGTCTAGGGAAAATAGATAAGAAGTTGAGCCTAGGCGTTTGACACTGTTTAGGTTGGTGATATGGTCGAAGCATGCGGGTGGCCGCCACGCCGCGCCTTCCCGCCGGAAACACCGAGTGCCAATCAAACATACGCCATGAGTCGCCGTGTGCCATGTCGGGGCCGACTCTGTAATTGTCGTGTGGCAATATTCAAACCAAGCGTCTCTGCGGAGAATCGATCGCAGTCTGATTGTGCGCGGTGAACTGTGAAGACGAGCACCTCGTTACGAGGTGGTGACGATGTATACAACTCGGCTGCGCCGTAACTCTGCGGCGTGAGGCAACCACGAACCCCAGCGAGCGCTCTTGCACGCAACGGCCAGCGGACTGCACGGCAGCGTGGCAAGACTGCGGATGACAGGAGGCAGTATGCCTGGACCAGCGTCACACCTGATCATCATGGAGGAGCAGACCAAGCGCGTGCTCGCCGATCCGGGCACTTTCAACGGCCCGGTTCTCCAAGCCTTGGACCAACATCCCAAGGAGGCGGCTCTCGGCTCGATCGGACCGGACATGATATTCTGGGCCGACTGGGGCATATACACGCCGATCGTAAACACGATCTTCGATATCTACAAGACGCTCGACGAAGTCTACGAAGCGCTCATGTCCATCTGGCAGCCTATCCAGGACCATATCGACAAGGTGCTTGACTCGCTGACCGGCGGCGTTCATTCCGAACTGCAGGAGACGCTCGGCATTGTCAAGGGGATCATCACGACCGCGATGCTCCGTTTGATAACGGAGAACGTGCCGATACTCGATTTCTTGAAGCCGGACGTACAGACCAACGGATCCGCATCGGTGGTTCGGGACTGGAACTGGCTCGACTACACTCACCACCGCTGGACAGGCGAATTCAACAAGGCGCTCATCCGCCGCGCCCATGCCTCCGGCCGACCCGAGCTGCGCGCGTACGCCTACGGCTGGCTGTCGCATGTGACGGCGGACGTTGTTGGGCACGCCTACGTGAACACCGCTGTGGGCGGCCCCTATCGCAGCCACTGGCAGCGGCACTTCATCCAGGAAAAGTTCATGGACACCTGGGTGTGGGGCTTCTACAAGAGCGGCGCCACGATGCCAGGCAACGTCACGCCCGGCACGATCCCATTCTCTTACGCCTCCTGGCCGAACGTCAACGGCTCAAGCTTGCACGAACACATAGACCTGGGCGGCGATCTCCCGGTGTCGCTGCAGGACCTGCTCGTCGATTCGCTAGAAGAGGTGTATCTGAATCGGCCTCACCCGAACGTCGGAGGAACCGTACCGTTCCTGGAGCGCTCCCACATCAACCGCGCCTATCAGATGCTCGTCGAGGGGCTGGAGATCATGACCAGCAAGGATCGAATGGTCCCGCCGCCCCAGCCGCCATCGGTCTTTAATGACGACGCGCCACCCACTTTCCCGACGCCGGGCGGCGGCAGCGGCGGCGGTGGTGGAGGCGGCGGCGGATCGTTCTCGTTGCTCGGCCTGCTCATGGCGATACTCGACTTCATCCTTGATCTCTTCAGCTACATCGAGGATTTGCTGCTCTGGCTGGTGTCACAGATAACAACGCCGCTCACCTATCCCGTGCGCTACGCGCTCTATCTGCTTCAGCTGTCGCTGTACCAAATCTATCGTCAGTACCGCTGGGCACTGGCCTTGACGGGGTTTGCGTACCCGGACCCGGACCAGCTCTTTCATCCCCTGGCACAACAGTTCATCAACCCCTTCGGACTTGTGTCGGCCATGCCCCGCCGCGAGTTCCCCGACGAGATGGACAATGCGCTGATGTTCCCCGCGGGCTGTCCCTCACCGGCGCCTCAGCCAACGGGATGCCTGGAACCGGCTGCTGCGAGCTCGGGACCCTATGCGCGCTGGCCACTAAACTATCCGTTCTGGTTCATCGAAGGCGAGCCGTTGAATCCAGCGATCGTGCGGGCCTTGACTTCCGCCCCAACGCCGGAGCGGACGATCGCCATTACGCGGGGACTTGTGCCGCCTTCTCCCGCCAACATCGCGGGCACCAACTACTCGGGCAGCCTCGGCAACGCCTTTGACTTCTACCTGCAATACGCCGCCAACATCGCGCAAGCGGGCGGAGATTCCAACGACCTGAACCTGCCCGACTGGAATCTCGATGCTGATCGGGGTTACGGCTTCAAGTGCTGGCAGCTAACGGGCGGTCCCCTGGAGCCGCCGCCAACGGGCGGCGTCAATTCAACATATACGGTCACAGGACCCTGATTCGCGGGAGAGACACCATGCGCTTCGAGATCAAGCGAATAACGGCTGTCGACGACCTGCAGCGACTGCTGCTCGATCGGGCCGGTCCCTTTCCCGCGCCCGGGCGCATCACTGAGGGCGGCCACACCGATCACCATGCCGGTCGGCCCGGGCTCCGTCGCCGACCCGACGGCGAGAGTGACGACGACAACTTCAACGACGACGGGTCGCGTAAGGACCGTCACGAACGCAAGCCCGACTACGACGTCATGCTTCTCTGTCGCACCTTCGTCGGCGACGTCGGCAATCGGCCCCTCGCCAACATGGTCTTCTGGGAGAGTCCGGACATTTGGATTGAGGGTTCCTCGGGGGATCCGGACATCGCCACGCCCGGCGAATTGAACCAAGTCAAAGTACATGTCTGGAATATGGGGCTGGCGGATGCCTGGGGCGCGCATGTCGACCTCTTCTGGTGCGACCCTTCCGTGGGCATCCATCCCGCCGTGGCACATCCGATCGGCTCGACAACGCTGCCGATCTTCTCCGGCCAGCACCAGGTGGTGTCGTTTGACTGGATTCCCGAGTTCGTGAACAACGGACATGAGTGCCTGGTGGCGCAAGTATACGACCCGGTAAGCGATCCGGTTGTCGCACCATTCAACCCCGTGCAGGATCGACACGTGGGTCAGCGAAATATTAGTGTGCTCGATGTGCCGCCCGGCAACTCGCAGATGTTCAAGTTCGTGACGCAGAATCTCTCCTGGATGCAAGCAACGACGACGCTCGAAGTGCACAAGATCGAGCGCGAGGCGCTCGGGGTGCTCGCACTGGGTATGGGCGTGCGGACCTGGCGCGGCGCAGGCGGTGAGACGGCGCGTCTGCTGCCGCCAACGGTTCTCAAGCATGAGATGCTGCCGGTCGAGAGTCCGTTTCTGACCAACGTCTTTCGCGAGACGTTGCAGGGCGTGCCCGGCCCCGCTGAAACCCGGCGTGTCATGGGCGCCCTGCGGACGCTCGGCATCACGCTCGGGGAAGAAGAACCGGACGAGAGGGAACGCGATCGCGCCGGGGGACGCCGAGGACAGCGGACACGCGTGGACAGGCGACCGGGCTTTGGTCAGTTGCACCGCCAGACGCGGCTCACGGACGCTGAGCGTGCCGAACTCACCGGTCGTCAGGACGCCCCCGGAGAGCACGACTCGCACGCCGTCGCTCGCGCGCCGGTTCGTGTCGCTCGCTTCGATCCCGGCGCTTCCAATCCCGGCGCATGGCAGGCGATGACGGAGACCGTGGGGAAGCTTCAACTCGCGCCAGGTGAGCATTTCGAAGTCGCGGTCGAGGTGGAGATCCCTGCTCAGGCTCGCGCCGGTACGGCCGACGTTTATCGCGTGATCGAGCGCACGGCCGGGGAGATCACGGGGGGCCTCACCATCATCGTCCGGGCCAGGTGAGGGCACTGCGACTCGACGGATTAACGGAGACGACCCATGGACTTCAAGTTGCGCGGACGTATCACGGAGAAGGAATCGGGCACAGGTGTGGCTGGAGTGCTGGTGCTGGTACGCGGCCGCGAGCCGAGCGGCGAGGCGCTCGCCCGCTGCGTCAGTCAACTGGACGGCACATTCGAGCTGCGCATCTCCATCGGAGAACACGCATTCGCGCGTGATTCCATCCAGTCCGAGGGAGTGGTAGTCGTCGTCACGACGCGCGATGGGGTTGTCGAGCTGTATAGATCGCCGCAGCCGGTGCGCATCCAATCGGCCGCTGCTCAGATTGCGGACATCAGGCTCGAGCGCGCAGCATTGGCTCGCGGCGGCGTATCGCAGCCGCTTCATTATACCGCAGGACCGGAGATCGCCAGGCATGCCGAACACCATCGCCTCGCCACCATGCATCAGGCGACCGGAACTCGCGAATACCTGGCCGTGGTCGACCCCGACATCCATATCGAGTTGGATCGAATCGAGAAACTCATCGGGCAGCGGCACTTCGGGCAGGCGCTGCGCGATCTCGAGGCAGTGAAACCGGGCGATTCGCCGCTGCGCGAATACTATGTCATGCGACGCGAAACACTGCGCGCCAAGAGCTGCTGCCGCATTGCGGCGGTGTACGCGCTGGAGGGCCAGACCGATGATGCGCGCTTCTTCTACCGCAAGGCGCTGGGCGCGGCCGGGACCGATGTGCACTTCGACGACTCGCTGCAAGTGCAGGCCATGGCGATGATTGATCAGGGATTCGCAGCGCGCGTGAAGGATCGCCGGGGCCTGATCGAGGCCATCACCGCCACTGCGACGCGTCGACCTCCCTTCGGCGCCTGTGAGGATCGAGGCAGACTCAAGCGATCGTCATTCTTTGATGATGTGCTCTTGCAGGGCGTCGACCTCAGCCGTGCGCTCGAGCCCGGTCGGTGGCGTCAGCAGGTAGAAGGCAGTGGCGGCGAACCTCTGCCCGGCCCGCGCCGGGCGCGGTTCGGCTTGATCGACTCCCCACCGGAGGAATGGGGCGTTCACTTCACCACGGAGGCCGGGCCTGGCGGGCTCGTGCAGTACGCGGGGACGGACACGCCGATGATCGACGTCAACCCCCTCGACACCCGGCAGAGGATGAAAGCCGCATATGTCATGCCGCTCGCGCATGTGCGGCTGCAGGCGCACGCTGGCCTGCTCGCCTTGGAGCGGGCGGTGGACATTGCGGGAGAGAAGCGCCAGGCGGCGCCGCTGTTTCGCTACAACCACCTGCGTGAGCGCGTGCTGGGCATGTTGGAGCGTCTCGATCAGGTCGAACGCAAGATGATCGACTTGCAGCTCTCGCTCGACGACTTTGCCCAGGCCAAGGCGGAGATCAACAATGTACTTGGCGATACGCGCGCGGAGCTCGCAGCCCTGGAGAACCGTATTGACAAGCTCGTAGACGATCTTGCCACGGTGAAGTCTCTCGAGGAGGAAGTCGGAACGGCGCGGCAAGAACTCAAGCACTACCAAGAGGAGTGTGACACCGAGTGGTGGGAGATCGTGCTGGGCGTCGCGCTCGTCGTCGTGCTGACTGCCGTGGGCGCAGTGGTTGGGGCGTTCATCGGCAATATCCCCGGAGCTGTGGGCGGCGCGACATTGGGCTTCGCGATCGCAATGACGGCGACGCAAGCGCTCGGAATCTGGGCTGAGGCGCCGGTCGACTGCGAGAACGTCGATCAGGCGGAGCAGGCGTTCAGCGAAGCACTCTCTGAGATCCGCCGCGGACGCCGCGCAATAGAGGATGAACTCGAGGTGGCGCTGGCGCAGCGCGACGTGGTGCAAGCGGAGACTGCTGCCCTGCAGTACAAGATCCAGGCCGCCGTCGAGGCCAATGCGGCTCGTCACTTGAACGCCAAGACGACCGCCGCCATCCTCAGTACCTACGAGGAGACTCGACAACATGTCTTGAACCAGGCGACGGTCCTCGCGCAGAAACTGGAGTCAAGCTACCGGTTCGAGCACGGCCACCACTGGCGACGGCCGAGCGATCGCTCCGGCCGGCTCATTGCTCGGTCGTACGGCGCGCCGGAAGGCAAGGGGTACGGCGCGCGCGAGCGACTCCTCAAGGATGTCGAGTCGCTGGAGTTTCTCCGCCTGACCGGCCGGACCGGCAAGGCGGCTCAGCTTACACAGACGGTGTCGTTGCGGCAGCATTACCCGGCGGCGCTTGTCGCCTTCAAGCTCGGCGCGAAGGCGGCCTTCACCGTCACCCAGGAACGCTTCGACGACTGGTATCCGGGCACATACTTGCACCGTGTTCGAGAGGCTCGGGTCGAGGTGCTGGTTGACGGCGCGCCGTCGCCGGCACGAGGCTATCTCAGTTCCTTTGGTGCCTCGTACGTGCGCTTTCGCGATCCCGGGGACGAAGTGCCCGCTGATGGTCGATCCATCCTGCGCGAGCCTGATCCTGACATCCGCCGTCTTTGCTATAAGCGAGCGGCACAACTCGGCGTGCACGACACGACCGCCTTCCCCGAAATGCATAGCGTTCGCGCACACGCTCGTGCAGCGCGGAGGCAGGCGGAGGAGCGGAACGCCTTCGAAGGCATGGGACTTGGCGCGACCTTCACGCTGGAGCTCCTGCCGGATCAACCCGTCGATGTCGAGCGCATCTCCGATGTGCTCGTGCATCTGCAGGTTGAAGCGGAATTCGACGCGCAGCTTCAGCGCGTGCTCGAGGAGAAGCGATTCAAGGATCGCCGGCATCTCGCACAGATTTCCGCACGCAAGATGTGCGTGAAGCAGGGACGGACTTTCACGCCGGGCAACATTGTATTCGACCTTCGAGCAACTGCGTTTCCTTATCCCTACCGCGGCAAGCTCATTCAGCAGTTGGCCCTGATGATTGTGCCGAAGGTGGGCGACTCGCTCACGGGCACTGCGGAGTTGAAAGTGCAGCGAGCCGATGAACAGCCATGCTTGATCACGACGGACGATTCTGGCCGCGCCGCCTGCGGCAAAGCGCGGCACGCAGGGCCCAGCGGCGAAACGATCAAAGCCGAGTTCACGGGGAAGGATCCGATCGGCCGGTGGAGTCTCTCCATTGAGAGCCTGCCACCCGGCGTGGACCTCGACGACGTCGACGATGTGCTCCTCTTTCTTCGCTACGGCTTCGCCGAGGCAGAATAGTCGACGGCGTCTTGCGCCGGCGGATGTGCGCGACGCCGGGGCCGACTACCTCGGCAATCGGCGTGCGGGTGGGGGGGCGGAACGTCCACGCCGCGCAGTTCGGCGAGTCTCCACGACCTTCGTCGAACGTACGGCACGAGGATGGCTCGGGTGATCCCCATGCACGTGCTCCAGGAGTACATGGGACACGCGAAGATCACCACAACGCAGGAGTTCTACCTGGCCGCGGAGACTGAAGACGCAGACCGCGCGGGAGCCGCCTTAACCCGGCTGTTTGACGTACAAGTTCCGGACGATTCACGACGCATGTTGGACGCATGTGACGATTCTGAGCCGGCTTCGCACGAGTTCGGCCAAGAGATAAGCCCTGATTTCTCAGGGCTTTGTGAAGCGAGGCGGACGGGACTCGAACCCGCAACCACCGGATCGACAGTCCGGTACT
>CAZZPX010000124.1:0-8283 GCA_964655955.1 uncultured Phycisphaerales bacterium
CGAGCGCCTTCGAGCGGCTGCTTGATGGGGCGCGCGAGTTCCTCGCGACGGGATGCATCGTCCACGAGGCGAACACCTTCGGCGTGTTACGCGGCAGGCGGCACCACCGCCGCATGATCCGCGTCGGCTTGCTCTGGGCGGGCTACGGCCCGGAGGAATTCAGCGGCGAACCCGTCGTCCCCGTCCTGGGACTGCGGCCGATCCTCCGCTGGACCTCGAGTGTGGTGCATCTCAAGTCGATTCCGGCGGGGGCGCGGGTGGGGTACGGCGGGATCTGGCGAGCCGCCCGGCCCTCGCGCCTGGCGCTCGTGGCGGTGGGCTACGCCGACGGCTATCCGCTCAACCTCGGTCAGTCGACGGACGGACCGAAGCGCGGCGAGGTCGGCTTCCGCCTGCCGGACGGACGCATGGTCTACGCGCCGGTCGTCGGCCGGGTCAGCATGGATCAGCTCACGGTGGATGTGACGGACCTGCCGCAGGGCGCGCTGCGGACGGGCGACGTGGCTGAACTCGTCGGCCGCGATCCGCATGCACCGAATCACCTGCCGGTGCTGGCGCGGCGAGCCGGCTCGATCACGCACGACCTGCTCTGCCGCTTCGGTCCGCCCATCAACCGCATCTACGTTGGCGGCGCGATCGATGCGGAAGCGAGACAGGGCGCGGCCGAGCGACGGGACGTCTGACGGCGCCTCACTGCCTGCGAGAATCGGTGTACGATGTCGCCTCATGTGCGATGGAGCGCTGCTTCCGTCGCCGAGGTATCACCCTACGAGATCGCGAGACCAGGCAGCGTCATCATGCACGCACCGCAGAACGATCCGCTTACCGCCGCCGAACGCATCCGGGCCGTCGTCCACGCATCCAGCCGCGCCGCCTCCACTGCCGTCGCCGCCGAGATCGCTGACCTCATACGTGAGAAGTCCGCGCGCGGCGAGCGGGCGGTGCTCGGGCTGGCGACCGGTTCGACGCCCGTCGGCGTGTACGAGGAACTCATTCGCCTGCACCGCGAGCAGGGCTTGTCCTTCGCCAATGTCGTTACTTTCAACCTCGACGAGTACTGGCCCATGCAGCCCGTCGCCCTGCAGAGCTATCACCGCTTCATGCAGGAGCATCTCTTCGAACACGTCGACATTGAGCCAGCGAACGTGCACGTGCCCGACGGCACGCTGGCGCAGGAGGAGATCTCGGCGTATTGCGATGCATACGAGCGCCGGATCCGCGAGGCGGGCGGGATCGACATACAGATCCTCGGCATCGGGCGCACGGGGCACATCGGCTTCAACGAGCCCGGCTCGCCGCGCGACAGCCGCACCAGGTTGATTACGCTCGATCGCATCACGCGCCTCGACGCTGCCAGCGATTTCTTCGGCGAGTGGAACGTGCCGCGCAAGGCGATCACCATGGGCGTGGGGACGATCCTCGATGCCCGCCGCGTGGTGCTGCTGGCGTTCGGCGAACACAAGGCGCCGATCATCCGGCGCGCCGTCGAGGGCGAGGTCACGCCGACCGTCGCCGCCAGTTTCCTCCAGGAGCATCACAGCGCGACGATCGTGCTTGACGAGAGCGCCGCGGCGGAACTCACGCGCTTCAAGACGCCGTGGCTGCTGGGGCGGCTGCGCGAGTTCGGCCTGAGCTGGGATCGCGCCCTCACGCGCAAGGCGGTGATCTGGCTGGCGCAGCAGACAGGCAAGCCCATCCTCAAGCTCACCGATGAAGACTACAACGAGCGCGGGTTGCAGAATCTGCTCTCGGCCCGAGGCGGCGCCTACGACATCAACATCGAGGTCTTCAAGACGCTGCAGAGCACGATCACCGGCTGGCCCGGCGGCAAGCCCGGCAGGCCGAAGTTCGTCGTGGGGCGCGGCGTAGACGCCGCCAATCCGCCCGACGTCTTTCCCAAGCGCGTCGTCGTCTTCTCGCCTCACCCGGATGATGATGTCATTTCGATGGGCGGCACGCTCATCCGCCTCTGCGATCAGGGGCACGAGGTCCATGTCGCCTACCAGACCTCGGGAAACATCGCCGTCTTCGATGACGACGCGCAGCGCCACGCGGATTTCATACTCGAGTTCAACCGGCTGTACGGCGGCGGCAACGGCGACGCCGCCTCCGCCGCCGAACAGGTCATGCGCTTCATCCCGAGCAAGCAGCCGGGCGAGATCGACAGCAGGGAGTTGCAGACCGTCAAGACGCTGGTGCGCCGCACCGAGGCCCGCAGCGCCGCACGCTACTCAGGCGTGAAGCTCGAGAACATTCACTTTCTCGACCTCCCCTTCTACGAGACCGGCCGGGTGCGCAAGAAACCCATCGGCGAGGATGACATCAAGATCACGGTCGACCTGCTCACGCGGATCCAGCCGCACCTCGTCTATGCGGCCGGCGATCTTTCGGATCCGCACGGCACGCATCGCGTGTGCCTCGCCGCGACGTTTGAGGCAATGCGCAGGCTGAGACAAGAGCCGTGGATGCGCGAGTGCGAGCTGTGGCTCTATCGCGGCGCCTGGCAGGAATGGGGGCCGGAAGACATTGAAATGTCCGTGCCGCTCAGCCCCTCGGAGGTCGAGCGCAAGCGCATGGCGATCTTCAAGCACGAGTCGCAGAAGGATCGCGCCCTCTTTCCCGGCCCGGCGGATGCGCGCGAGTTCTGGCAGCGGGCGGAGGATCGCAATCGCGACACGGCGCAACTCTTCGACAAGCTCGGCCTCGCCGAGTACGCCGCGATCGAAGCCTTCGTCAAATGGGACGGCCCCTGACGAAGCCGCGGGTGCTCGCACCCTCGGGAGTGCGGTTCAGTTCCTTTCCCGAATCGGTGCCAGCCGAATCCTGCGAAAGTGAATCTCCGTCCCTTCGCTCTGCAGCCCGATCGGGCCGGCGAGCACTTGCGCGTCCCAGCCGTAGTTCACCTCCCGGCCGTTCACCTTCAGCGTGACCTCCGCGCCGTCGAGGATGATCTCGTAGCTGTTCCACTCGCCGGGGGGATTCTCCATCGCCTGCCGCTTCTGGCAGCGTATGCCGCTGCTGCGGCCGGCCGCGGTCTGCATGGGATAGTCGCCGATGCGGTAGAAATCGCCCGCATCACCCGCCTTGAGCTGAGCTTCGATACAGGTGGGCCAGACCTTGTCTTCCCCGGTGATGCGGGTAAGTACGCCGCTGTTGCCGGTCTTCCTCGTTTCGGGATTCCAGCGCCACTCGAGCATGAGGATGTAGTTGTCGTAGTCGCGGGTGGTCTTGATGTAGCCGCGCGGCTCACCGCTGCACACGATGACGCCGTCTTCGACGCGCCAGGTATCGCCTCTCGGTTCGGCGTCCTCCGCCCAGACCATTCGCCAGCCTTCAAGATCCTTGCCGTTGAACAGCTTGACCTCGCCGGGGAGCGGATTGGACAGGTCTCGAATCTTGATGTTGCGGAACCAGACGTCGTGGCCGTGGTCCTGCAATGCGATGTGAGCCCGTCGCGGCTTGCCGAAGGTCTCGTAGGGACGGAACTTGCTGTTCTCGACGCGCTCCTTCCAGTCGTCGCTGTTCAGGTCGTAGCGGGTGACGAGCACGCCGTTCAGCCAGTGCTCGACCACGCCGTCCTTGATGCGCAGCAGCGCTTCATTCCACCCGCCCGTTTCCGTGACGACCTTGTCGGCCGGCGCGCTGTACAAGTCGTACACCGATCCGGCGCTGTGGGCGTTGCTCGGCGCCAGGCCGTACCCGATGTCGTCGAGGATCTGGAACTCCGGCCCGGTCTGCCAGGGATAATCGTGTTCTTCGGTGACGAGGTAGATGATGCCGCTGTTCGCGCCCGGCGACACCTTGAATTCGAGTGTCAGCTCCAGGTCGCCATAGTCACGCACCGTCATGATGTCGCCGCCGCCGCCGTCCCCCAAAACCTTGAGCGCATCATCCTCGATGACCCAGCCCTCTTCCGGGAACGCTTCCTGCCGATAGCCGCGCCAGGCGCTGGTGGTCTCGCCGTCGAAGAGCAACTGCCAGCCCGCCGCCTTCTCCAGGGCTGTGAGCGTGTTCGGCGTCTGATTCGAGGTGCGCGGATCGACCGGCACGAGGCGGACGAAGCGCAGGTGCATCAGCGACTCGTTGACCTCACGCGGTGCGATGGTGAGCGTGTGTTCACCACCCTTCTTGAGTTCTACCACGCCGAAGTCAACCGTGCGGTAGACGTCCCAGCCGCTCGTGCTCACGGCGCGACCGTCGAGCGTCTGCCCGGCGATGTTGATGGCGAAGCGGCCGCCGTGGTCCTGCGCGCAGGCGTAGCGCGCCTGCACGTGATAGGCGCCCGGCTCGGGGATGGTGAACGCCCAGCGCGCCGTCTCGTCGGCGTTCTGCCAGTGCGCGAGGTGCGCTTCGTCTCCCGCCCCTTCAAGCTTCAGACTCTCGCTGACCAGGGCGGCTGCGGCTGCGTCGAGAAGTATCACGCCGCTTGCATTCGGCGCGACCACCTGGGGGGGCTGCTGCTCCTCGGCGAGCACGGCAACGGGCCAGAGCAGATTGGCGGCGCCTGCGACCAGGAGCGTGAGAGCGACTGTCAGGTGCACAAATCGGGGATGCGACATCACGGACCTCCCTTTTGGGAAGATCGTACCGCGCCGCGCGCGATCGGTCCCGCCGCCGGGCGAATCGCTCCCCCCACACGCCGCAGTTCCAGCCGCACGGCCTTCTCGCGGCGTGCCTCAGCCTTCCGACAAACCGCTGTGGCACGTCGACAGGCCGCGCTTCTCCAGGTACTGCTGGTGGTAGTCCTCGGCGATGTAGAAGGTCGGGGCGGGCTCGATCTGGGTGACGATGGGCTTGCGATGCTTGCCGGACTCGTCCAGCGCTTGCCTCGACGCCTCCGCAAGCCGCTGCTGTTCGTCGCCGTAGTAGAAGATCACCGAGCGATACTGATCGCCGACGTCGGGCCCCTGGCGATTGAGTTGCGTCGGATCGTGCTTGGTCCAGAAGACGTCCAGCAGATCTTCATAGGTGACGCGGCTGGGGTCGTACTCGACGCGCACCACCTCGGCGTGGCCGGTGCCCTTACGGCAAACCTCCTGGTAGGTGGGATCCTCGACGTGGCCGCCCGCGTAGCCGACGGCGGTCGCGGTGACGCCCTCAATCTGGCGAAAGGCGGCTTCGACGCCCCAGAAGCAGCCCGCACCGAACATGGCGACGGCGGTCTCTTCGCCCGGCGCGTCGGCGGCAGCCTTGGGCGCGGGGGCGGCGTGGGGGCCCGTCAAGGGCTCGGCGCCGCGGCTCGTGTTGTCGCTGGCCTTCATGACGCTCATTCTCCCGGTCTGCGCTTCCTGCGCCCTCTCGCCGCAGCCGGCGGCGATGCAGGTCAGGGAGGCGAGGAAGCAGATCAACAGTCTGTGCATGGCGAACCTCCACACGCTTATCGTGGACGGGTCAAAGCGTAGGCGCGCCGCGCCGGGGCGTCTTGCGCGCCATCTGTCTGCTGTACGAACGCGATGCCAAGGGCTGCTATTCCCGCGCACTGCCCCGCAGGCGCCGCCGTGCTTCGCGGCCAAACATGTCGTGTATTGGCTCGACCTACTCCGCCGGCGGCAGGCGATGCTCGCGCCAGCGCCGCGGCAGCTTCGCCCGGGGACACAGCACCTGCGCCGAGCGCGAGGGAACGTAGACCTGGATGCTCTGCTGCTTGCCGTGGCTCTCGCTGCTTTGCCACGGGTAATGCTGCCCCTTGCTGACGATGCCGTGTCCGCCGAAGAAGAGATCGTCCGTGTTGAGCATGACGACGTAGTCCGTCGCCTCCGGCACGCCGAGGCGGTAATGCGGGAATGACTCGCCGGGATGGAAGTTGAAGGCGAAGACGAGGCCGGCCCGCTCGAAGAGAATCATGTGCTTCTGTTCGTCGATCCAGATTGCTTCCGCCCACGGAGCCGACAGCAGCCCGAGTTCGCGGTCGAGCAGAACCATCTCGTAGTCGAAGGCGGCAAGATCGTGATAGCGCAGGAGCGGATCGTCGACGAGCGACCACTGCCGCCGCGCATAGGCGTACGAGTAGTTGTTTCCCGGGCGCGGGAAGTCGATCCATTCGGGATGGCCGAACTCGTTGCCCATGAAATTGAGGTACCCCTCGCCGCCGAGCGCGAAGGTGGCGAGGCGCATCATCTTGTGCAGGGCCAGGCCGCGCTCGATCTTGACGTTGTGCTGCACGACCTTGCTCATGAGCCAGTACATGTCGGCGCCCATGAGGCGAAAGGCGAGCGTCTGATCGCCGACAAGCGCCTGATCGTGGCTCTCCGCGTAGGCGATGTGCTTCTCACCCCTGCGGCGGTTGGTGAGCGTGTGATACAACTCACCCATGTGCCAGTCTTCGTCGGCCCGTTCCTTGAGCACCTTGATCCAGTAGTCGGGAATGCCCATGGCGAGGCGATAGTCGAAGCCGACGCCCCCGTCGCCCACCGCGCAGGCAATGCCCGGCATGCCCGACATGTCTTCCGCGACGGTGATGGCATGCGGCTGCACCTCGTGCGCCACCTGGTTGGCGAGCTTGAGATAGATGAGCGCATCCTCGTCGACGCCGTGGAAATAGGGATCGTACCCCGCGAAGTCGCGCTCCAGGCCGTGATCGAGATAGAGCATGCTGGTGACGCCGTCGAAGCGGATGCCGTCGAAGCGGAACTCCTCGAGCCAGTAGCGCACGTTGCTGAGCAGGAAGCGCAGGACTTCCCACTTGCCGTAGTCGAAGACGCAGGAATCCCACGCCGGGTGCTGCCCGCGATTGCCCGCATGGAAATACTGATGATCCGTGCCGTCGAACTGGTTCAGGCCGTCGAAGATGTTCTTCACGGCGTGGCTGTGCACGAGGTCGATGAAGACGCGGATGCCCAGTCCGTGGGCCCGGTCGATGAGCGCCTTCAGCTCCTCCGGCGTGCCAAAGCGCGAGGCAGGCGCGAAGAAACTGCTCACCTGGTAGCCGAATGAACCGTAGTACGGATGCTCCTGGACCGCCATGAGTTGGACGATGTTGTAGCCGGCCTGGGCGATGCGCGGCAGAACCTTCTCGGCGAACTCGAGGTACGTGCCGACACGCTGTTCCTCGAGCGCCATGCCGACGTGCGCTTCGTAGATGCGCGGCGAGCCGTCGAGCTGCGGCGTATCGTGCCGCCATTCATACGGGCACGCGGGCTGCCAGTATTCGCCGGTGAATGCGCCCGCCTGCTCCTCGTAATAGGCGCGGTTCATATAGGCCGGGATGCGATCGATCCCGCCGGTTGGCCCAATGACGTGCACCTTGACGCGGCAGTGATGCCTGAGGCGATCGGCGTACCGCGCATCGGGGAGAAAAATGCTCCACACGCCGTATTCATCTCGCTCGAGGCGATCCGACTCGCGGTTCCAGCCATTGAAGTCGCCGATGAGCGCCAGGCTGTGAGCGCCGGGAGCCCACTCGCGATACCAGACGCCGCTCTCGCCGTCGCGCTCGCCGCGGTTGAAACCGAAGTAACGATGACCGAGCGCGAACTGCGCGAGTGATCCTTCCGCCTGGATGATGCGCTCGAGGGCCCGCGTGTACTTCTCATGCCGCCAGCGCAGGGCGTCCTCGTACGGCTCGAGGTACGGGTCGGCGTCGATGAGGCGCAGGCCGGCGGGGCGGGAGCGCTCGCGCGCGTCGCCGGGCTCGCTGATGTCGATGGCCTGGGGGCTTCGGCTGGTCTGTGTGGTCTTTCTCGGCATCGACTCCGCCATGTCAGTCGTTCAGAGGCGCTGCGGGCATGAGGACGTCAGTCCTCAGGGACACTGTACCAGCGCTGCGGCGAGACGCGCGCAACCGGTGGTTCGCATGGGGACCGCGGTCCCCGCGCCGACGCTACGCCCCGGCTCCGGCGTGCAGTGCGTCTTTCACGATGTCCCCTGCCTGAGCGAGAATCCGTTCCAGGTGGGCGTCGCCCTGGAAGCTCTCAGCGTAGATCTTGTAGATGTCCTCCGTACCGGATGGGCGGGCGGCGAACCAGCCGTTCTCCGTCACAATCTTGAGCCCGCCGATCGCCGCGCCGTTGCCCGGAGCTCTGGTCAGCCGATCGATGATGGGCTCACCCGCCAACTCCTGCGCCGCCACATCGCCCGGGCTGAGTTTCTTGAGGATCGCCTTCTCCGCGGGCGTCGCCGGGGCGTCGATGCGCTTGTAGGCGGGCGCGCCGAAGCGACGCGCCAGATCCTCGTAGTGCACGCCCGGGTCGAGTTCGGTCACGGCGGTGATCTCCGCGGCGAGCAGGTTCATGATGATGCCATCCTTGTCGGTGGACCAAGGCCCGCCGCCGCGCCGGAGAAAGC
>CAZZPX010000125.1:0-8282 GCA_964655955.1 uncultured Phycisphaerales bacterium
GATGGCGACATCTATGGACCCAGCCTGCCCACCATGCTCGATCTCGAAGACGAGCAGCCCTACACCCAGGGCAACGAGATCCTCCCCTTCGAAAAGTACGGCATCAAATCCATGACCATCGGCAAGCTCGTGGACCCCGAGAAGCCGCTCATCTGGCGCGGTCCGATGGCGCACAGCGCCTTCCAGCAGCTTGCCACCCAGACCCGCTGGGGAGAACTCGACTACCTCGTGATCGACCTGCCCCCGGGGACCGGCGATGTGCCGCTCACCATGTCGCAGATCCTGCCGCTCACCGGCGCCGTGATCGTCTGCACGCCGCAGAAGGTCGCGCAGGATGACGCCGTGCGGGCGGTGCGCATGTTCCAGCAGCTTGGCGTGGAGGTGCTGGGGATCGTGGAAAACATGAGCTACTTCATCGGCGACGATGGCAAGGAGTACGACATCTTCGGTCGGGGCGGCGCTGAAATGATGGCGCAGCGCCTGGGCCTCCCCTTCCTCGGCGGCATCCCCATCAACATGGCCCTCCGCGCCAACTGCGATGAAGGAGATCCGACGAAGAACTTTGAGGATGAGAAGCTGGGGGGCTCGATCATGGGCGTCGTGCGCGTCCTCGCGGCGCAGGTGAGCATGGCGAGCATGCGCCACATGGTGGCTCAGCCGACGCTCTCAGTCAGCGAGTGAGCTGCATAGCAGTTCAATAGCTACGGCGACTCGCCATGCTCCGCCGGCTCGGTGTCAAGCTCGTGCATCTTGATCATCAGGTCCGTCACGCTCTCCAGCCAAGCCTCGCGCAACGGCTCGTGCAGCGCTCGAAACCTGTCGTTCTCACTTTCGATTCTCCCCGTCTCGGGCACGAAGCGCCATTCCCCCCAGTACTCGTCGTAGAGATCGTAGAGCTCCAGACAGTTCTCCAATCCCTGTCGTAGAAGCGCGTCAAATTCCCGCATCACGACCAGCCCCCTCCGGGCGATGTCGCGCACAGCCTGCGCCTTGCCGTGGCTGCCCGTGATCCGAAACGTACGATTGAAGACTCGCCGTTCGTACTCGTCGAGCGTGCGCTCAAGCTCGAGAACGATCTCGCGCGCCTTCTCGGTCTCCTCCGCCGCGAGACGCAGATCCTCATGGGTGCCGATGCCAGCAAGCCCGCCCGGCATGGCTGACTGGAACCTCCCCTGCACGGCGCGAAGCTGCTCGACGGAGGCATTGATGCGCGGCATCAACTCGTCGTGCGTTTTGCCGAGAATCTCTTCAAAATCAGCCTCCGTCAACGCTTTGCGCGACTCCGGACTGCGCCACCCAATCCAGGCGAAAGCACCGCCACCGACGACCACTAACGCGAGCGCCACAAGTGCCAGAAACTTGAATCTCACCTTCCGACGTGCTGCTGCTTCTCCGGAGCCCACTCTGCGTATCTTCATTCAGGGCCTCCCCATGTGTCTCGCACACTACTGCGGCTTGTCCGTCGCCCCCGCGACCTCGCGCACCACCTCACGAAACCGCTGCGCCATCTTCTCCAGGCTCGCGGGGATGATGCGCACCTCCCCCACCACCGTGATGAAGTTCGTGTCACCCGACCAGCGCGGCACGAGGTGCACGTGCAGGTGGCCCGGCACGCCCGCGCCCGCGGCCCGGCCCTGGTTGATGCCGATGTTCAGACCCTGCGGATTCAGCCCGCGCTCGATGATCTCCGCCGCGAACGCGGTGAGGCGCATCAGCGCCGCCTGCTGCTCGCTCGTGTAGTCGAGCAAGCGCGGCCGCGGCTCGCCCAGCGCCACGAGCAGGTGACCATTTGAATAAGGAAAGCGATTCAGCAGGATCATTCCCGTTTCGTCTCGGTACAAGACGTGGTTTCGCTCGTCCTGCTCGGGATGATCCCAGTAGGCGCTGAGAAAGCAGGCGCGGTCCGCTTCGTCCGCGGCTTTCTTCTCGGCCTCGCCGAGCGACTCGAGATATTCCATGCGCCAGGGCGCGTGCAGCGCGTCGTGTGCCATGGTCCCATCGTACCGAGCCGCTCGCGGCTTGGCAGTCTCCCGCATCGCGCACGAAGTTGGATCTTCCTGCCCTCCCGCCTATGCTCGCTGTCCAACCCTCAGCCAAGGAGCCCCCCGTGTACCAGACCATCCGCGTCGCTGCCAAGTCGGCCAAGCCCGAGACGCTCGCGCTCGGCGTTTTTGAATCGAAGGAGCCCCCGTCCGGTCGGCTGCCCGGCAAAGTCGGCGAGATCCTCAAGCGCAGCGAGGTGAAGGGCGACGCCGGCGCGATCGCCATCGAGTACCTCGACGACGGCCGGCGCGTGATCATCATTGGCCTGGGCAAGCCAGCCGGTCGAACGCGCGCCGCCGCCCGCACCGCCGGGGCCCGGCTCGTCAAGGCGGCGCACGCCTGCGAGGCGAAGCTGATCGAAGTGCATCTGCCGGATGACGAGCTGTTCGGTCCGCTGGCGGAGGGCGTGGGGCTCGGCTCCTTCACCTTCGATGAATTCAAGAAGGACAAGCCGAAGGGGACGCTGACGTTGACGGCGGGCGCGGCGCCGACGCGCAAGGCCATGCAGCGCGGCCTGGGGCTCGCTGAGGCGGCGAACTTCTCCCGCATGATGTCCTGCACGCCACCCAATATCGCCACGCCCGAGTGGATGGCGAAGCAGGCCCGCGCTCTCTCGCGCGAGACCGGCATGAAATGCGAAGTCATCCGCGGCAAGGCCCTCGCCGACAAGAAGCTCATCGGCCTGCAGACCGTCGGCGCCGCCTCCGAGAACCAGCCCTGCCTCATCAAGATCACCTACCAGCCGACCGGCACCGCCCGCAAGAAGCCCGCCGTCCTCCTCGGCAAGACCATCACCTACGACACCGGCGGCTTGTCGCTCAAAGTCAACAACGGCATGCGCGGCATGAAGTACGACAAGAACGGCGGCTGCGCCGTCCTAGGCGCCATGCACGCCATCGCCAAGACGATCAAGCCCGGGCGCAAGGTCGTCGGCCTGCTCGTCGCCGCCGAGAATTCAATATCCGCTGAGGCGTACCGGCCGGACGACATCATCACCTACATGAACGGCGTGAGCGTCGAAGTGACCAACACCGATGCGGAAGGCCGCCTCGTGCTCGCGGACGGCCTCTGCTGGGCCTGCAAGCACGAGAAGCCGGAGTTCATCATCGACATGGCGACGCTGACGGGAGGCGTGGTCGTGGCGCTGGGCGACGCCTGCGCCGGGCTCTGGTGCGATGACGACGGCCTGCGCGTGCGCCTGGAGAAGGCAGCGGAAATGAGCGGCGAGCGACTGTGGCGCCTGCCCCTCTGGCAGGACTACAAGGACATGATGAAGTCCGACGTCGCTGACATTCTCAACAGTCACCCCTCGCGCCGCCACGCCCACCCGATCCAGGGCGCCGCGTTCCTCTCGCACTTTGTCGAGGAGGGCATTCCCTGGGCGCACATCGACATTGCCGGCACCTCAGCCGTCGACTCGGCGCAGGGCCCCTTCGCCAAGGGGCCGACGGGCTTCGGCGTGCGCCTCATCGCCGAAGCGCTGGCGTAGCCATGTTCTCTGCGCGACGAGTCGGCACTACGTTTCACAGCCATAGTGCGCCAGAAGGATGCCGAGATCGACCTGGTCGGTGAGCGCGTCGCCGTTGACGTCGCCGCCCGCATCGCGTTCGTACGAATCAAGCACGATGCCGAGATCGGACTGATCCACATCGCCGTCGCCGTCCAAGTCGCCCGTGCAGCCCTGCTGCGGCTCGCAGGCCGACTCGAACGCGCCCAGGTCCGGCGCCGCGCTGCCGTTCGCATCTCCATCACAGGCGCGCAGCTCGCCGCGCAGATCGTATGGCAAGGCCTCGACCTTGTCGCCGTCGCCGTCAAGGTCCGCAGCGTCGGCGGGCAAGAGCGACTCGCCGCCGGCGTCAAGGCAGGGCGAAGCCTGCAGCAGGTGCATCACATCGTCGAACGTGCCATAGTGGCCGTCCGCGCCGTCGGCATCGACGAAGAGCGGATCGTCGCCGAAGCAGCCGTCTCCCGCGAACAGTCCGCTCCAGCCTTCGATGCAGCAGTGGTGGAACAACGCTGCGTCGAAGGGGGCTGCGACCTGCGCCGCCTCGCCATCCGCATTGGCGCTGCGGTTCGCCCAGAGGATGCTATTGACGAAGAAGAGCGGATCCTGGGGTGCAGTCTCACTGTATACGCCGCCGCCCAGTGCCCCGGCGGTGTTGCCGACGAGTGTGGATTGGCGCACATCAAGCCCGGCGCTCGTGTAGAAGCCGCCGCCCCACATGGAGGCATGATTGCCGCTGACCACGCAGTTGCTTAGCTCGAAGGCGCGCGAAGAGTCGGAGGCGAGCGCCCCGCCGTACGTCGCGCTGTTGCGCCGCAGGATGTTGCTGACGAAGAGCGGGCTGCTGTCGCCCAGGATGACGACGCCGCCGCCGAGGTCGCGCGCGTGGTTCGCTTCGATGATGCAGTCGACGATCGTGGGACTGGCGTCGTCGATGAAGAGACCGCCGCCGCTCGCGTCGTCGTCCCAGCCGTCAGCGTGACCGCCGCGGATGACGAAGCCGTCGAGGCGTGCTGCCCGCGTCACGTCCACGGCTCGTACGACGTGATAGGCGCCGATGGGGGACTGCGATTCAAGCGACGCTCCACTGGGGAGCAGATCGCCGCTGAGTATCGTCTGGTGCGCCCGCGGGTCGCGCTGTCGCCGATCGGTTTCTCGTCCGCTGAAGCCGCCGTACAAGGCAACGCCTTCCACCAGGTCGAAGCTGAGCGTTCGCTCGCCTTCAGGTGGAGCCGTGCTGTACACGCCCTGCGCCACCCAGATCTCACCGACGCCGCCGAAACGGGCGCTGTCCAGGGCGTCTCTCAGGTCGTTGAGGGCGCTCGTCCAACTCAGCCCGTCGCCGCCAGGCGCAGCGCCGGCGTTCACATACAGCACCGATGGAGCGCTGCGAGCGCCGATGCCGACCTCGAGGCATTCCGCGGCGCTGATCTTCGCGCCCGAGCCGTCATTCCAGTAGGCGATGGCGACGGCGGTGAACTTGCCCGATCCATCATCCCACCCCGACTGTGCCAGCGGGTACGTGACCGCCGTGCACGCCCCCGCAGGATCGATCCACTTGCTGAAGACAGCCTTGCTCGTATCACAACTGCTGCCGGGCACGATATAGAAAATCACATAGTCCGTTCGCGCGCAGGCGCCGCCAAGCGTCGCCGTCAGCGTCACGCGGTCGCCGATCAGGACCGGATCGGGCGTCGCAGCCAGTGAATCGATGAACGGTTTCTCATAGGTTGACACCTCGGTGCAGACGACGTCACTGAACTCCGCGCCGGAGCCGTCGTCCCAATACACGCGCGCAGCGACGGTGAACGTGTCCGTCCCATCGTTCCAGCCTGACTGCACGATCGGATAGGTCACGGCCTCGCACGCGCCCGCCGGGTCGATCCACTTACTCCACACGGCATTGGCGATGTCGCAGTCGCTGCCAGGCACAGCGTAGAAGACGACATACTCCGCCAGGCTGCAATCGCCGTCGAGCGTCGCCGTCATTGTCACGCGATCGCCCGCGGGCACGGGATCAGGCGAGGCGGTCAGCGCATCAACGAACGGGTCATTGCTCGCGAGGGCAAGATCTGTGCAGACGGCGTCGCTGAACTCGGCGCCCGAGCCGTCATTCCAGTAAGCGCGGGCCATGACGGTACAGGTCCCCGAGCCGTCGTCCCAGTCCGCCTGGACGATCGGATACGAAAGCACCTCGCACGCGCCGCCGGGCGCGATCCATTTGCTCCACACAGCACCGGACAAGTCACAGTCGTTCCCCGGGATGACGTTGAGGACGATGTAATCCGCGAGCGAGCAGTCGCCGCCGATCTCGGCGTCGAGCGTCACGCGCGAGCCGATCGTCGCGGGATCGGGCGAACAGGTCAACGAGTCAATGTCGGGGTACGGCCCGCTCACATCAATCGTCAGGCAGACGGGGCTGCTGTACTGGGCGCCGCCGCCGTCGACCCAGTATGCCCGCGCCATGATGGTGAACTGCCCGGAGCCGTCGTTCCAACTCTCCTGCACGAGCGGATACACGGAGACATCGCAGGCGGCGTCCCTGGCAATCCACTTCTGCCAGATGCTGTTGCTCACATCGCAGTCCGCGCCGGGAACGATGTCGAAGACGACGTATCGTGCCAGCGCACAGCCGCCGGCCAGATTCGCCGTGACGGTGAGTCGATCGCCGACAAAAGCGGGCACGGGCGAGACCGTCAGCAACTCGACATACGGCGTGGAGGAGACCGCGTACTCGAATGCGCCCATGTCGACGATGGGAGCCGTGCCGCTGCCGGTGTCGGTCGTGCCCGGATCGTCGACGAAGCGCAGGTTACCGGCGAAATCAAGCGGTGTGATCTCGCCTGTGTCATCGTCGTCATCGACGTCGGCGGTGTCGGCAGGAACGGCGCTGTTATCAGCGGCATCGATACAGGGCGAAACATCGCTCAAGCGGTAGTCATTGTCCTGCCACGTGTCCTGGATGTTGTCCGGACCGTTTCGATCGACGAACATGGAGTAGGCGTCGATGTTGCCCGTGCCGGACCAGCCTCCCTGCACGTTGCTGTAGGAGACCGTGAGGGTGGAGCTGATTCCATAGATCGGGTCGGCGTCGCACCAGAACACGATGCAGTTGTCGAGTTGGACCGTGCTGCCGTTGCAGTAGACGCCCGCGCCGTCGCCCACGGTATTGGAGTTCGTCACAATGGTGCAGTTCGTGACGTCCGCGCTGGCGTTGTAGAAATACAGCCCACCGGTGATGTACGTGCCCGCGTTGTCGTTCACGGCACAGTTGAGAAGCGTGGCCTCGCAGTCGAAGAACGCCGCGCCGCCGCCGTCGTTGCCGCTGATGGAGCAGTTGGCGAAGACGCTGGCGCCATCCTGGATGTAGACTCCGCTGTCGTTGTTGCCGTCGATCCTCGTGCGGATGAACGTGCCGTCGCAATCGTCGAGCGACACGCCGCCGCCAACCGTGCCGCAGGTGTTTCTGTTGATGGTGCAGTCGATGAAGATCGGGTCGCAGCCGCTGCCCTCGACGCCGCCTCCCGAGGTGATCGACTCATTCTGGGTGATGTCGCAGCCCAGGAAGGTCGGCGCGTCCGAACTGCAGAGCACGCCGCCTCCGCCGATGTAGGATGTCGCCTCGTTGCCGCTGATCGTGCAGTTGATGAAGAGAGTGCTGGCGTCAGTGGTGCGCACGCCGCCGCCGCCGGAGGCGACATTGTCGTTTATGCTGCAGTCAGTGAACATCGAGCTGCCGAGGAGGCAGTAGACGCCGCTTTCGAGATTGTCGCTGATGTCGCAGTCGGAGAAGGTGTGGCCGTCGCCGTAGCATTTGACGCCGCCTGCCTCGTTGGCGCTGATCGTGCAGTCGCTGAAGGTTGTGGCGCCGCTGCTGACGCAGTAGACACCCTGAAGCGTGCTGCCGGTGACCACGCAGCCGGTGAAGGAGCCGCTGCAGTTCTGGTCGGTGTAGATGCCGATGCCGTCCGTGTCGATGACTTCACAGCCGGTGATGGTCGGCGAGCTGTAGTTCCCGCAGTAGATCGCGTCGCCGCGGTCGTCCGCCTTGCACTCGGTGAACTTGCAATTTGTAATTGTCGGGCTCGCGAGATAGCCGATGTAGACCGCCCCGCCATCGTCTTTGTAGAAGGCGCTGCCGTTGGCGTAGCCGCGCGTGACCGTCAGGTCTTCGATGACCGTGCTGGACGTCTCTTCGTCGTCGATGAAGAAACCGCGCCCGTCGTTCTCGCAGTCGATGATGCACAGGTCCGGGTCGCCGGACTCGCCGCGGACGGTGATCGCCTTGCCGCCGAACTCGAGTTCCTTGTTGCCCGCGCCGGTGTAGGTGCCGTCGGCAATCTCCACGACATCGCCGTCGTCAGCGGCGTCGATCGCTTCCTGAATCGTGCCGTAGGTATCGGGCACGTGGAGCGTCTCCGCCGCCGTTAGCCGCACAGCGCACAGGGGCATGACGATCGTGACCATTCCAAGGACTACGCGAGCAGGCCGGATCTGCATGGGTTTTCTCCCTCGCTGCAGCCGAGCCGCAAGGCGCGAGTGAAATGCGCCTGGCAGACCGTACCGCAGTCTTGCGGACCAGTCTCAGGGGCGACGTTCAACCCGTCAAGCAAAATCACCCTAAACAGGTGGACTTCTGCCCGATTCCGAGGATTCCTGTTCGTCCTGCTCGCGTACGGTTCAGTCAGGGTTCGCAGCCGTAGTCGGCGAGGAGCACGCCGAGGTCGGCCTGATC
>CAZZPX010000126.1:0-2922 GCA_964655955.1 uncultured Phycisphaerales bacterium
CTCACCCGCTCTATTGCCAAGTCGGGTGCAGGCCGCGGCCGCGGGTCGACGTCGAGGTGCGTCGCAACCCGTTTGAAGCCCCAAGCGCACGTTCACGCCGCGTCGTCAGATCAGTTGCAGCGGCGCATCGCTCTCCAGCACAGCACGCATCGGCTCATTGCATTCGCTCTCGATCGGCACCGCGATCATCCCCGCGATCGGGCCGTGCTCAAACGTCACCAGGCTCGGATCGAACCCCAGCGCCCGCGCGCCGTTCAGCGTCGCCATCGCCAGCAGCGTGCTTGGCACGGTCCCGTCGCGCTTGTATAGAAACCGCATCTCATCCAGCACGCTGAGGCGGTCCGCCTCGGTGGGCGGCAGGCAGACGATCGAATCCGTCCCCAGCGCCACGTTGACGCCGGCAGCGAGCATGTCGCGATACGCATGCGGGCCGAAGTCGTTTGATCGGCGAAAGTAGTCGCTGGCGCGAGGGCAGTAGACGACGCTCGTGTCTGTCCGCGCCAGCAACTCGAGATGCCGCCGCCGCGCTTCGCCCTCGCCAAGATCGTTGACATGGGCGACCAGCCAGGGGGCACGCGCAAGATACGGCTCCAGGTGCTCGATGGGGTGCCGGCCGCGCCCGACCGCACGCTCCCCTTCGAGAATCGCCTCGTTCCATTTGCCGATCGACTCGATGAGCGTTCGCAGCGGCCCGTCGCCCCGCTCAATGAAGCGTCGTTCTTCCAGCGTCTCCGCCAGGTGCGTCGTCACGGGCAGCCCCGACCGCGCCGCCGCCTCGTACAGCGCCGGTCCCGCGGAGTACGGGGCATGCGGCTGCACGCCCAGCCTTCCCCACCCGCTCGCGCCCGCCCGCGCCGCTTCACCGCGCAATACCTCCAGGAGGCCAATGGCGCCCGCCTGCCCGTCCCCCTGGCCGAACAGTTCCACATAGCTCACGCCGCCCAGCCCCGACTCGCGCAGCACCTCGAGGGGCACCAGCGAGCCGACGCCCGCGATGTCGCCTATCAGGCACGTCCCGCCTCGGCGTGACAGCTCGATGCCCTGCCGCACCGCCGCAGCGATCTCCCCCGCCGCGCAGGCCCGCTCACGCCGGATGAGGTCCGCCCAGCCCGTGAAGCCGCCGCCCGGGTCGTATGGCTGCGGGCCGATGTGCGTCAGGTCCAGGTGCACGTGGGCGTTGACCAGGCCGGGCAGCAGCACGCAGCCGGGCCAGTCGCGCCTGTCCGCCTCCGCCGCCTGCGGATGCCGCTCGACCTTCTCCCGCGCTCCCGCCGCCAGCACCGCGCCGGCCTGCACGAGCAGGGCCGCGCCGCCGCTCGCGCGGCATCCCGCTGCATCCACGATCGCGTCCGCCAGGTGCAGCACGGTGGCAGGTTTCATGCCCTTCAGCCTACTCTGCCGATGCTGCCTTGGGGCCGCGCGTGTTGTGCAGCCCGTCCGCTGCGGTACACTTGCGGCGTACCCGACCCGAATTGGGAGCCACGCACATGTCACGCACACGCCTGTTCGCCGCCGCGCTGTTCGCCGCCTCCACGCTCGCCGTCGGCTGCGCCCCCCAGGGCGAAGTCGATCGCCTGCAGACCACCGTCCGCACCCTCGAGGACCAGGCCTTCCGCCTGCAGGAAGACCTCGATCGCTGCGGCGATACCGTCGACGCCCAGCGCGAGCAGCTTCGCCAGAAGGACGATGTCGCCGCCAGCCTGCGACGCGAAAACCAGCAACTGCAGCGGCAACTCGGCGCCGCGGTGAGCGACCTGGAAGACATCGGCACGCAGATCGGCGAACTCGGACAGGGCCTGCTCAACCCCGAACTGCAAGCAGCGCTCGAGGATCTCGCCCAGCGCGAGCCAGGCGTCTTCTCCTACGACGCGCGGCACGGCGTCATCCGCCTCGGCAGCGACGTCACCTTCGCCTCCGGCAGCGACCAGGTGCAGCCCGACGCGGCACAGGCGCTGCGGCAACTCGCCGGCATCCTCGAAGATCATCTCGACGTGCCCTTCGAGGTGTGGGTCGTGGGCTACACCGACAGCCAGCCGATCGGCAAGTCGCGCGATCGCTTCCCCACCAACGTGCACCTGTCGGTCAATCGGGCGATCTCGGTGCGATCGATCCTGGTTGCGGAGGGCTTGCCGGCGAACCGCGTGGGCGTGGGCGGCTGGGGTGAAAATCGGCCCGTCGTCGCGCCCAGCCCCAAGGGCGAGGCGGCGAATCGGCGCGTGGAGATCTACCTGCGGCCGGACACCTCGGCCGCCAGCGCAGCGGGCGTCGCAGCCCCGGCTGTGCCGACGGCGACGCAGACCCCGCCGACCGGCGCGGGTGAGCCGCCGATGAAGTAAGAAGAAGTCTCGCGCGCAGGCGCATTGCAGAGGAAGGGAGTTTGAGGGGGCTCGTGCGCCGCAGCCAAAAATGCACGCAGCGGTGCTGCTCGTCGACTCACGGCAGCGTGCGGCCGTAGTTGGCGAGCAGGATGCCGAGATCCTGTTGGTCGGTGACGCCGTCTCCGTTAATATCGCCGCCTTCATCGACCTGGTAGGCGGCGAGCAGGATACCGAGATCCTGCTGGTCGACGACGTCGTCGCTGTCCAGATCGCCGGGGATGTGCAGTCGGACTTGCACGCGAGGATAGCGTTCGTCGAAGGAACTGTCGATCGAGCCAACTGAGGCATATCTGTAATTGAACAAGTCGTCGCCCACCTCTTGCGTTTCCTCATGGAACTTGATGAGCAGGCCGTAATTGGGCCGCGCGCCGCTCTGCCAGTCGCGGACGAGTTGAGTAATGTCGATGGAGACGACTTGCCCGATGTCCGCCGTGTGGAGGGACATCCGCGGGTCAAAGTCGTCTGGCAGGAGCGGCCCCGCGGCAAAGGCGACGCCGTGCGCGCCGGGCTCGCCGTCGCCACGGGCGACTTCGTCCTGATCCAG
>CAZZPX010000126.1:2932-8227 GCA_964655955.1 uncultured Phycisphaerales bacterium
GGATCGAAGTCCCCGCCTCCGGGGCCATAGCTCGGGACGCCGCCGAGGTAGGCATCCCAGTAGAGCGGCTCATCGCCGTCCGCGCGCCGGCTCCAGGTCGCTTCGTATTCCTCCCAGTCGCTGGTGACGGCGTGCGCCGCCAGATCCGCCTCCGTAACATCCTTGTGAATGTGGCCAGACAAGGCGATCAGATAGAGGTTGAGCGCCGCCTCGGCGATCAGATCGGCGGGCGCGTCGATGTCGAAGCGCTGCAGCCCGCGCCTGGTCCACATGCTGCCTTTGTAGTACCCCTCCTTGATATCGACGGCAGCATCGTGTCCTGTGGGATCGTCGAGATACCTTACGTACAGATCGGTGTCGGCGGCAGCGGGGTAGCTGACGAGTTGATCGGCCGGGGCGCCCGTTCCCATGACGGCAAGTACGGCCAAGGGGAACATTCTTTGCAATGCGTTGTGCTTCATGTTGAGTCTCCACGAAACGAGGAACGATCGGACGTGCATGTGTCCATCTCCTTCGTGAGGCCCGTGGCTCGGCCCTGCCGCCCCTGAGACCGTCCCGAGAGGCGAGGCCGCTCATCAACGGACCCTCTGGACTCGAAAGTGTGGCCGGGATTTGGGGAAGTCAAGAACATTCTGAGGATAAAGAGACAAAAGAGTCTTCCAATGGGAAGCTGCGGGTTGGCGGCGCGGCTCGTGAAAACGGCTGCGGCATCCCGAGACGCGAGGGGAGCGAAGGCGACTGCGCGGCCTCCGCACTGTCCCCGCGTGCGGAGGTTCAGAGCTTGCTGTGCAGGTGATTGGACAGGTGGACAGGCGGGCTCGCCGCACTACCGCCGGCGAAAACTCGTGCGCGTCAGCATCAGTTCCAGCGTCTGCACCACCAGATCAATCTCGCGCTCGGTCAGGCGGCCGTGGAACGGCAAGGCGATCGTCCGTGCGGACACCGATTCCGTCACCGGCAGCTGCGGGGCGCCGCCGCTCGCTTCGTATAGCTGACGATACATCGGCTGGTGATGAATCGGCGGGAAGTAGTTCGCCGCCCCCACTTCGTGGCGACGCATGTCGCCAATGATGCGGTCGCGATCCTCACGATCGAAGTCCGGCCCCAATCGCACCACGAAAACGAACCAGCTCATGTAGACATCGGGGCTGACGGTGGGGCACATGACGTCGGTGACGCCCTTGAGGCGACGGAAATACTCGGTGGCCACGCGCTCGCGCTTGCCGAGCAACTCGTCGAGGCGATCCATCTGCCCCACGCCCAGCGCCGCCTGCAGCTCGCACAGGCGATAGTTGTAGCCGAGGCGCACGTGTTCGAGCCAGGCGCCGGTAGCGGCGTGGTGGCCGACGTCGCCGCTGCCGCGACCCTGGTTGCGGAGTGAGCGGCAGATGTCGGCGAGCCTGTCGTCATCGGTGACGATCATGCCGCCCTCGCCGGTGGTGATTTGTTTGTTGGGATAGAAGCTGAAGACGCCGACGCGGCCGAAGGACCCGACGGGCCTGCCCTTGAGCTTGCCGCCGAGGCCTTCGCAGCAGTCCTCGACGAGAGGGATCTCGTGTTTGCCGGCGATGGCGGCGAGTTCGTCCATGAGGGCGGGGTTGCCGAACGTTTCGACGGCGAGGATCGCCTTGGTGCGGGGCGTGATCGCCGCCTCGACCTTGCGCGGGTCGAGGTTGAGGCTGGTGGAGTCGATATCGACGAAGACGGGGGTGGCGCCGACGTAGAGGATGGCGTTGGCGGTGGCGACGAAGGAAAAGGAAGAGGTGATGACCTCGTCGCCGGGCCGAATGCCGAGGGCGAGCAGGGCGAGGTGCAGGCCGGACGTACCGGAGTTGACGGCGACGGCGTGCTCGCGGCCACAGCGTTCCGCGATCATGAGTTCGAAGCGGTTGACCATGGGTCCGATGCTGAGCCGATCGCTGCGGAGGACCTGGCTGACGAGGTCGATTTCGTGCTGTGTGATGTCGGGCCGGCTCAGCGGGATTTCATCGGTCGGCATGGCGTCAGTGTACCGCGCGGGGCACGAAGTGAGAGAGGAGAGAGTGGAGGGCGCTGCGTGATCGGGGGCGGTGGGGCGAATGAGGAATGATGAATGGCGAATGACGAGGGGAGAGGCGGTGGGCGGGCTGGGGGTTGGGCTTTGGTCAGGCGCGGAGGATGCGGCGCTTGAGGTCTTCGGCGAGGGCGCGCAGGGAGATCTCGGGCAGGCCCGGGGCGGTGCTGACCCGCTCATCGCGCTCGAGCTGGCCCTTGAGCCGCTGGCAGGCGGTGATGATCGTCGAGTGGTTCGGCCGGCTCATGCGCTCCGCGATCTCCGGATAGCTGAGCGTGGTCAGCTCTCGGATGAGGTGAGCGCAGAGAGAGCGGGCCAGAACCACTCGACGATGTCGGCTGCGTCCGAGCACTTCGCTCGGATCGACCTGCAGGTGCTCGCAGATGCACTCGAGCACCTTGCCCGCCTGGACGGGCCGATTCGGCTTGCCTTGCGAGTCGGCAAAGGCGCGCCGATACACCGCCATCCCGACCACCCCGGTAGCGGCACTCACACCCGCGCCATCCACACCGCCACAGACACGTTGCGTGACTTCGAGTTTCATGATGGCCCCGTGCAGTTCGCGCGGCGAGGCGGCGAACCGATGCGCCAGGGCCTCGACGACGGGTTCGCTGAGCGTCAGTCGCCGCCGCCGCGCGAATTCCACCGCGAGGCGTTGGCGCAGTTCGACATCGGGCGTCTCGATGCCCGCCACCATGCCGGAGAGGAAGCGCGAGGTCAGGTGCTCGGCGAACTTGCGGATCTGCTGCGGGTGCTCGTCGGAGGCGAGGACGAGCTGCGCCCCGGTGAGATCGATCATCTTGAGGGTGTGCAGCAGTTCGGCCTGCGTCGCCTGCTTGTTGGAGAGGAAGTGCACATCGTCGATGCAGAGCAGGTCGACGCGGCGAAGCTGAGCGCGGAAGGACTCGAGCTTGCGGTTCTTGAGGGCGGCGAGGAACTCGTTGGTGAACTGTTCGCCGGTCACGTAACGCAGGTTCTGCTGGGGCATGAGTTCGCGGCGGCGTCGCACCAGGCCGCGCACCAGATGCGTCTTGCCCACGCCGCACGGTCCGTGCAGGAAGAGCACGTGGAAGTCGTTGTCGGACTCGGCGAAGCGGCGAGCGGCTTCGTGGGCAAGGCGGTTGGATTCGCCCACGAGGAAGCTGTCGAGCGTGTGGCGCGGCTCGGGTCGGTGCTGGCGGCCGGTCGGCGCGTCGGAGCTGCGCCAGTCGGCTGCATGAGGGTGACGGCGGGCGTCGGAGCTTGCCGACGCCCGGCCGTCGCCTCGGCCCTGGTCGGCGCGAGGAGGAGGCGCGCCGCGGGCAATGCGTGTGGCAGGTTCGTTGCTGCGTGTCGGCTGGGGTTGGGCATCCGGCGTGGCGGCGTGCGGCGGCGCGGGGTGCAGTGCTTCCTGCTGTCCCATGACGCGGATGCGCACATCGACATCGGAGCCGGTCGCACCGCGGACGGCGTTGTGGATGGCGCCGTGGAAGTGTCGTTTGATCCAGTCGGCGGCGAAGCGGTTGGGGACGTCGATGTCGAGGCGATCGCCGCTGAGCGCGAGCCTCGACGGCCCGCCGAAAAACCGCTCAAAGCGATCGGGGCCGACCTGTTCGGCGAGCCGCTCGGAGATGCGAGCGCAAAGACACATATCGGAGTCGGGCGTGGACACCTGGGATCATCCTTCCCGTGAAGGGTCAAAGAAGTGTGCGACGACGAGCCGTGACGGAGGGGTCGTGGCGTCAGGCGCGAGGTGCGTCAAGCCAGGCTCGTGCGGGCGGTCTGGCGCAGGAAAGCCAGTGGTTGAGCGCAGGTCGTATCAATGTTCGTCCAGGCTGCATGGGTCTCCTCCCGACGCGTGCGAAGACCAGAAGAAAAACAGAAATTCGCCCAGGCGTCCATTGCCCCCGGTGCCCGTCCACGTTGAAAAGCGGTCGAGCAGGTCGATCCCTGACCTGTAGTCGATAGTACTTCGGATGAGGCTGCGAACAAGCAGGTTTTGCGATGAACGGTGAGGCTGGCGTGTCCGCTGCGCGTAGTTCCCTGGTTAAGAAAGCACTTGGGGAGCGCAAAATTATGTCCACCGCGCGGGCCGCCGTGGGTGCAAAATGTGGAAAGGAAAGTGGGTTCTCGCCTGGGGCCGCGCCAGGCGGTTCGTTAGGATGGCGAACCAATGTCTCGGATGAGCGCCAGGCGGCGTTCCGTGGCGCGAAAGCCCAGCTTGCGGTACAGACGCAGCGCCGGTTCGTTGGCCTCGTCGACTGCGAGGGTAAGTAGTTTTCCGCGTCTGGCGACGATCTGGCGCACGCCGTGCTCGAGCAGCGCCCGGCCGACGCCCTCGCCGCGCACCTGCGGTGAGACGCCGAGGTAAACCAGTTCGTGGCTGCCGCGTTCGGGAAGCAGGCTGAGCAGGAGCGCGCCCTGGGGCCTGCCGTCACGCAGCACCAGCGTCCACAGTTCGGGGTCGAAGTCGCCCGTGGCCTTGTGGCCGACCAGCACGTCGCTGGTGCGCCTGATCCCGCGCAGCAGCGGGCAGTCCAGCGTGGCCTCGTAGCTGGCGTCGAGGCCCTCGCAGAAGAGGCGATCCGCCTCCGCGGCGTCGAATTCGGCGTAGCTGTGCAACTCAACGCCCGCCGGCCAGTCGTGCCGCGCCGCCGGCGGCCGAGCGGCAAGGCGCAACTCCTGGTAGCTGAGCACGCCAAGGCGCTGAAAGCCGGCGAGTTCGTAGGCGGCGGCGTACTCGCGCTCGTCGACCTCGAGAATCGCCTGGGCGAGATCGACCTCGGGGAGGTGTTGCACGACGGCGTCGATGGCGGCCGCGACATGGCGCCGGCCCGCAGCCCCGCCGGGACGAGAGGCGAAGAGCATGGCGACCCGGCCGGGCGAGGGAATGGCGAGGGCCGCCGCGAGAATGTGCTGTGGCTGGTTGAGCACTACCCAGATGTGGGAGAGGTCCAGGCCGCGCAGGGCGGCGTAGTCGATGAAGCCGCCCACCGCCTCCCCGCCGTCGCTGCGCCCAGGGGCGATGATCTCGGCGAGCGCCCGCCGCTGCAGCCGCCCCGTCGCCCGGACCAGTCGGCACCCGGCGGGAAGCGGGTCCAGCGGCGAGAGTCGGTCGGTCGGGCTCGTGGAGGTCATCGCATCGGGTCTCCGCGGCAAGCCGCAGCAGCTTCGGCCCTGCTTCGCTTCAGCGGGGTGTGGCGGTTTCCGTTTCCGCCGCTTCGCCGTAGAATAGCGGGCTCGATTCGGCCGCGTCCACGCTT